>JAGGXY010000122.1:0-5085 GCA_021162855.1 Methanobacteriota archaeon | reverse complement strand
AGCCAATGTTGTCGGTTACTGTTACAGTGTACCAACCGGCAGATAGTTCGCTTGCTTCATCAGAAGTTTGAGAATTACTCCATTCGTAATCAAATTCTCCTATTCCGTTTTCTGCAATTATTTGAGCATAAGCATCTGAATATTTATTACAAGTAACACTATCTTCGGTATTAGTTATATCGAAATATGTATTAGGAGTTGGATGAACTGTAATTTCAGCATCGATATCAGGTCCATTGGCACAAACTGTTGTTAAAGCTCGTGGTGTTATTGTATATGTTGCAGTATGAGGTGTAAATGTTGGGTTATGTAAAGTGTCCTCAATAGTATATCCATTAGCACGATTACTGTTAGAGCTATTACCTGTAAGCCCTCCGGTAATTGCCGAGATATAATCGAAGGTAACTACTCCGCTTGTCATTTCTGTTGGAGTTGTTAGAATAATATTTGTAATAGAATCGTTACAAATGCGAAATGGTACAATTGTAGCTATTGCTCTTGGTGTAGGTTCTACATAAACTCTAGCAATAACAGCTGTACCTGGGCAATCAGTAGGATTTGGTCCTTTTGGTATTATTCTATATTCAACATAATCGAAAGTATCTGTTGGGTTTGTTAATATTTGTTTAATAGTATCGTTAACTATTGTTAAGTTGGCATTTTCGATATTTCCCGAATATAATATTTCTAATGTAAAGCTAGTTCCCGGAACATCGCTTGTTAGCTCTATGTAAGTTGTAGCGTTGTTACATATAGTATCTACCATTGGTGTAGCAAAAGCAATAGGTAGTGGGTTTACTATTAATTCTGCAGCATCACTGGTTTTTGGAGTTCCATAAAAATCGCTTATTATTACTCTATATAAGTATCCTGTCATTATAAGGTTTGTTGGCGATATGTCGAGTTGAGCTGTTGTTGTACCTGAGTATATTCCTCCATCGGAAATATTGTTCCATCCGCTACCTTGATCTTCTTGCCATTGATATGTTAATGGACGACGTCCACTGGCGACAACCATAAAAAATGCATCTTCGCCATCACATACTGCAACAGTATCAGGCGGTTGTACCCAAATAAGCGGACGACAATGACCTAAGCCAAAATCGGTTCCGGTTGATGAAATATTTTTCTTAAGAGAATCGCGATAAGTAACAGGAGCGTTAGCATCTTTATGTACTCCGTCAAATTCCCAGTCGTTCCCTGTTGGACGTCTCATTACTCTTGTAATGTCGTGAATTGGTGATACGAATCCTGAAGCATTAAAATTTATATTGTAATCTTCGCAGGAATAGCCCGAGTTCGAAATTAAATTCCAGTAACCATCATCGTATGCTTGGTAAACTTCAACACTATCGTCGGGTAATGGAAGACCTGAGCTTCCCGGATCGCTTTCTATAAATTCACTTAGTACAGAACCTGCATGTCCGGGTGTTTCATTCGGATAGATATTTATTGGATTATAATTATCTGCGGTTCCTATAGGAAACAAATAGTTTCCAACAGAGCTTATACCTCTTTCGAACTTGCCAATAACTCTACTGTCGGTGATTGATAAATATTCTAACGATGATGGAGATTGGTTAGAAAGGTATAATTTATTAACTCCTGTTATTACATTTCCTTGAGAAATAGAAAGAGTATCAGAAACATTAACATTATTAGATATTACAATTCTATTATTTGGAGAAATACCCGAATTGTTGATTTTTAAATTATGAAAATTTTCATCTCCGGGACTAGTAACATTCTGAATATTATCGCCATTAAAATGAACAGTACTATTCTCGCAAGTAAATACACCTGTGTTTGTCCAATCTCCTGCAATATTATAATTTCCGTCTCCATGTGTTGTTCCGGCGTTTTTGTAATCGGCACTAAGATTTATTATCCCATCATTGTCGATATTACCAGATTGATTATCAATAGTATCGCTTTCAACAACAGTTCCGCTTGTTATAGAAATAGAAGCACCGGTGTTACTAATAACCTGAGCTTTCAACAAATTTGAATGAATAAACAACAAAGAAAAGCACAGAACAATTCCAGTCTTTACGAAAGACCTTGGCGCCCTGTAGCTATTATTCTTTATATGTTTATTTCTGTTATTCATTTAGTTTATGAGACCTAACAGGTTTTTTTAACCTGTTAGGTCTTTTATATTACTTTTTTACTTCCATTAATGTTATATCAAAAACCAAAGCGGTGTTTGGTGGAATTATATTTGTTAAACCTGCCGAACCATAAGCCAATGCTGAGGGAATAAATATTCTCCATACCGAACCTTCGGGCATTAGTTGAATTGTTTCATTTAATCCGGGAATTAAATTTGATAATACATTTGTAATTACCTGTTTCTTTTTATAAGTATCTTCAAAGACAGTTCCGTCGGGGAAAATACCTTTAGCATGAAAAACAATTGTATCTGTAATATTTGGTCGGATTCCTGTTCCTGTTTTAACAACAATATAATGAATACCATCAGGTAATGCCCCAACTCCGGATTTTCCTTTTAATGTTGCAAATAGTTGCTCTTCCAATTGCCGACTCCTTTCATTTTGCGTTGAAAGCTGATATGCCGAAACAATAGGAGTTATGGTAGAATCGACTACGGCAAGTGGTCTGTTCTGCAAAACATCATCCATCCCCAGCAAAAACAAATTGGCATTTTGCACTTCAAAAGAATTTTTCACCATCCACTGACCAATGAATGCACCAATGGCGTATTGTAAAGTATCGTCCGAAGAAGTTAATTTAACTGCTTCCTTATTCGCATTTGCCTGTTCTTGTGCTGATGCACTAAAGACTATTAGCAATGCTGCAAATATTAGGATTGAGGTTTTCATGTATTTCATTTTTAATTTATACAAATGTATTAGATTTTTACAATTCGACGATCGATATACTTATGTTAGATATATTAGCAGTACCACTACTTATTGCTGCGAGACTAAGATCAAACCAGTATGCTGTTGAGACTGTTAATCCACTAACAATAGCATTTACTGAAAACGGATGTGGATTACCATTAAAGACCGCATTTGTATATTGAACTCTCCCTCCTGAAGTAGTTCCGACCATAACATTTCCATTTGCAGGGGCTGCTCCTGAACCGTATCTAATTTGAACTTGACCTCCACCATTATTGGCATTATTTTGAATATCTCCAGAAATAATGATCATAACTGTTCCACTTTTGTTAGGTGTAATAGTACTACCTAATCCCATCATAACACCAGTAGTATTTACCGTGGCTGCTGGATTAGCAGGAGTGGCTTGAAATGTGTTTGCTGCAGTTTCAGAAATTGTTATGCTTCCTGTGCCATTTGTTATATCTATTCCATTTCCTGCAGTTAGTGTTGTTTTTGTTAAAGTATTACCTGTAGAATTTCCAATAAGTAATTGTCCATCAGTATATGTCGATTGACCTGTACCTCCATTTACTACAGCAACAGTTCCGGTAACATTTGCAGCAGTTCCTGTAGTATTTTGATTAAGCGTAGGAAAGTCACCTGCTACAGCAATAGTTAAAGCACCAGTACCTGTAGTCGATTTTAGTATCCCCGATGCAAGGGCAGCTGTTCCTGATGAATAGTCAGTTCCAGGTGTTGCTGCTGATATTGCAGTTCCGTTACCTTTTAACATACCTGTAACAGATGTTGATAATGTTATTGCAGGAGTAGTTGTTGCAGTAGCTACAGTACCAGCTAATCCATTAGCTGAAACAACAGAAACTGAAGTAACCGTACCATTACTTAGAGTTTCCCATGTCGGTGCGCCTGCTCCACCTGAAGTTAAAACTTGTCCTGCAGTTCCAACACCCAACATTGATGTTGCACCGGCTCCAGACTGATATGGTACTGTTCCCAAGCTTCCGCCTGCAAGATTATTTGCCGTTGTAGCCGTTGTTGCATTACCTGTTACATTTCCAGTTACATCACCACTAAACTCAGTAGCAGTTAAAACTCCTGTGTTTGGGACAAAGCTTAATTTTGTAGTAGAAAGATTTGCCGCAGTGTTTCCGGCAGCAGTTGTCCATAAAGGATAAACAGTAGCTACATTTATAAGATCATCAGTTGAATTCACCGGAACAGTAATCGGAGCAGAACCGTCAAAGTTTACACCGTTAATTGCTCTGGCAGTTTCAAGATTAGATGCAGTGGTAGCATTACCTGTAAGAGCACCAGTAAAGCCGATAGAAGTAACAGAAGTTAAACCAGTAAATGAAGTAACAGTAGTACCTAATGTAACAGATGTTCCTCCGATTGTTACACTGCTGTTAGCAAGGTTTGCATTGCTAATACTAGCGGCACCAGATAAGTTAGCATTTGTTAAATCAGAAATTGTATTATCGTCAGCATCAATAGTTTTATTTGTTAAAGTTTCTGTGCCAGTTAGTGTTGTGAAATCAGCATCGGATAGAGCAGTATTAAATTGGGCTATTGTTCCAAAAATTCCAGCAATAGAATTTTGGTCGCCAGAGTTTGTTCCAGTCAATCCTAAATCTGTTTTCAATGTAGCTAATGATTGAATTTCAGGAGTCCCAACTCCTGCTGTTTTTCTATAAATTAATGAACTTGTGGACATGTCATCCATTTTTGCTAGAGTTACAGCATTGTTAGCAATCGTGAGCGTACCGTCATTAGCCATTGTAGCATCACCGCTCATAGCAACATCCGCAGCAATTCCTAATGCATCACCGACATAAATATGAGTAGATGTAAGTGCAGAAGATGTAAAATTTGATTTATCTTCATATTGCGGATTGCCTGTTGCATCGGTTGTCAGAACCTGATCGGCAGCTCCGTCTTCTATTTTTGCAAGTGTGACATTATTGTCTGCAATCTTCGCAGTAGTAACATTTGCATCTGTAATCTTAACTGTTGTTACGGCATTATCAGCAAGTTTACCTGTCGTTACATTAAGATCAGCGATTTTTGCAGTAGTAACATTTGCGTCAGTAATCTTAACCGTTGTTACAGCATTATCTGCGAGCTTTCCTGTTGTTACGTTAACATCTGCTATATCCGCTGTTTGTACTTGTCCGTCAACTATGTTTTCAGTCTGAACCGCATCATCAGCGAGTTT
>JAGGXY010000088.1:0-23471 GCA_021162855.1 Methanobacteriota archaeon | reverse complement strand
GGAACACACGGAGACTACGAGAGCATAGTCTACGCACCAAACTCACCACAAGAAATGCTAGACCTAACAATAAAAGCATTCAACACAGCAGAAACACTAAGAACACCAGTAACAGTACTATCCGATGAAATAGTAGGGCATCTAAGGGAAAGAGTTGAAGTACCGGAAAAGGTAGAGGTAGTAAACAGAAAGGCATATCCTAAGGGCCAAAGAGTCGAATACCCATTTAGAGCTGATGAGGATCTCGTTCCAAAATTTCCTATCTTTGGAAGAGGACATAGAGTGCATGTGACAGGCCTAAGCCATTCAGAGGCAGGATATCCTGTCGAAAGTGCTTATGAGCACTCAAAATTAATTCATAGACTCTTCGAGAAAATAAGACGCAGGACTAAAGAGTTATTTGATTGTGAGGTCATAAATGAGGATGCTAAGATAAAGATCGTATCTTATGGGAGCGTCTCCAGAAGTGCAAAGTTGATAACTGAAAATGATAAAAAAGTAGGGCTCATAAGACTTAAGACACTTCACCCTATTGACGAAGAAATGATAGGAAGTCTTATTCAGGACTCCTATGTCTTGGTACCTGAAATGAATATGGGTCAAATGTTCTATGACATAAAAAGAATTGGACTAGAATATGGGGCAAAAGAAGTTAAACTGTACAGTAAGATCGGTGGAGATCCTATATACCCACATGAGATTGTGGAGGCGATAAGACCATGGTTGTAAAGAGGGAAGACTTCTTCAGGTTTGAGCGATGGCCACATATGTTCTGTCCCGGATGTGGCCTTGGAACTATCATGAATGCCCTTTATTTTGCTGTATCTGAGCTTGATCTTGATCTCGACAAGCTCGTCATGGTTGGAGGTATAGGGTGCACTGGAAGGATACCCGGGTACTTAAACATAGATTCAATGCATGTCACCCATGGTAGAGCTATACCTGTTGCTATTGGATTGAAGCTCGCAAACCCAGAATTAGAGGTCATAGTAATAGGAGGAGATGGAGATATAGCTGGTATTGGAGGAAATCATCTAATCCATGCAGCAAGAAGAAATGTAGACATAAAGGTGATTCAAGTGACAAACTTCAATTATGCACTTACAGGGGGGCAGCTCGCGCCTACAACTCCTCCTGGAGCTATCACAACGACCACACCCTTTGGAAACCAAGAGTACTTCTTTGATACTGCTGAGCTCGTTGCAGCAGCTGGAGCTAACTGGGTTGCACGATATTCCACACATGACCCTAAAGGGTTAATAGCAGGATTTAAAAAGATGCTTACACACAGAGGTTTCGTGTTCGTCGAGGTCCTCTCGCAATGTCCAGTACAGTTTGGAAGAAGAAACAGGATGAGAAATCCAACTGAAGTCCTTGAATGGCTGAAGTCTAGAACAACATATGACAAGAAGAAGTTAAATGAGCTAAAGGAAAAGCTTGGAGAACCTGTGTTCTTGCTTGGAGAGATCATCAATAGAAATAGGAAGCCTATTCCATAAGGGTGATTTATTTGAAGGACGAAATAGGGATATTTATAGGCGGAATTGGAGGTCAAGGAGCCATTCTCGCTGGAAACATAATAGGAAGAATTGTAGTTGAATATCGTGGACTTTATGCCACAATGGAAGCAGCATATACATCGCAGACTATGGGTGGGCCTAGCAAAGCCGAAGTAAAGATCTCCAAGAGACCTATAATATATCCCTTTCTGGAAAGGATAGACTACCTCATAGCACTACACATGTGGCCTCTTAAGAGCAAAAGAGTGATAAACATGCTTAACGAAGAAAGTATTGTCATATATAACAAAGATGTTCTCCCAAAGGAACCTGAGATAGCATCAGTAAAGGAAAAAATTGGTATTCCTATGACAAGTATTGCAAATGATGTGGGAAATCCTAGAGCAGTAAATATGGTAGCTTTGGGATTCCTTATAAGATACATTGGAGACTTTGTATCCCTGGAAGACGTCGAGAAGGTCTTAAGAGAGACGTTCAGCGAAAAAATTGTTGAAAGCAACGTGAAGGCCTTAAAAGCAGGTTATGATTACAAACTGCGAGTTCCTTAAGACAGTTCTGCACGCATAATGATTTTAAAAACATGGGATTTATATGGTCGAAGAGATCACTATAACGCTCTCTAATGGTAAGATCGTTAAGGTGATTATAGATAAGAGTAAAATCATTGCAGAGTGTTGTAAAAAAAGAGTGGAAATACCTTTAGATGATGTTCCGATAATTGAAGCAGCACTTACTGCCTACTATCGAAAGATGCTTATAGATGCAGGGAAGAAACTTTAAGGGCTCTTTGGTGGAGAAGTCATGAAGATCATTATCCGAGGTGTTGTTCAGGGCGTTGGGTTCAGGCCAACAGTTTCTCGTATAGCGAGAGATCTAGGTATTCATGGCTATGTCAGAAACAAAGGATCATACGTTGAAATATTCATAGAAGAGGACAACAAGGTTGAAATGTTCATATCCCTTTTGGAGAAGAGTTTGCCACCGATAGCTAAGATCACAAGCATAGAGCTACTAAATGAGCCTCCTGATGAAGAATATGATGGCTTCGAGATAAAAGAAAGCAAAGACGCAGAGAGAACATCTATAGTCCCTCCAGATACAGCAATATGTGAAGAATGTCTAAGAGAGCTCTTTGATCCAAATAATAGGAGATACTTATATCCGTTTACAAATTGTACTAAGTGCGGCGCGAGGTTCTCAATAATAGAGGATCTTCCTTACGACAGAGAAAGGACTTCTATGAAACTTTTCCCGATGTGTAAGGAGTGTCTTAGAGAATACCTAGACCCAAATGATAGAAGATACGATGCTCAAACTATTTCATGTAAGCTCTGTGGTCCCAAAATGTACCTTCTTACAAAGGATGGAAAGAAGCTTTTTATTGAGAATCCCATAAAGGAATTCGCTAAGGCTATAGACGAAGGGGCGATAGGAGTTATAAAGGGTTGGGGAGGGTATCACGTTATCTGTAAGATTAGCGAGATTCCTAGACTTAGAAAGCTTTACAAGAGACCATCAAAACCCTTTGCAGTCATGTTTCGTGATATTAACTCTATTGAAAAGTATGCATATATAAGTGAAACTGAGAGAGAGCTACTTCTTTCTCCCATAAGACCCATAGTACTCCTTAGAAAAAGAGTGTTTAATGAAGAAACAGAAAATATAGCACCAGGACTGCCATATATTGGAGCATATTTGCCATATTCTGCGATACAACATATATTATTTTATTATATGCGTTCAAACGCGATAGTGATGACTTCTGGTAACCTTCCCGGTAAACCTATGGCCATAACAGATGAAGAAGCACTAAGGCTTCCAGCAGACATATATCTAAGCCACGAAAGACCTATTGTAAATAGGATAGACGATTCCGTTGTGAAGGTCTACAAGGACAAGACGTTCATCATAAGGAGGTCTAGGGGGTACGTGCCCTTACCATTCCCTGTGGATCACAACTATAAGATACTATCTGTCGGTGCTGAAATGAACATAACGTTTACGATATCTAAAGACGGTTACATGTTCACAAGCCAACACATAGGAGACGGTACAGACTACGAGGTCTTGGAGTTCTTAATGAGCGCCATAGAAAAGTTCAGAAGAATGCTCAAGATTAAGGATTTTGACCTAGTAGTAGCGGATAAGCATCCCAGATATAGCACAAGGGAGTACGCAGAAAGATATTTTGAAAATGTTCTTTTAGTTCAACATCACCACGCACATGCCGCTACTCTATTATATGAGCATAATGTAGGAAGTGGTATATTCTTCTCCTTCGATGGGACTGGATTCGGCGATGACGGAACCATTTGGGGAGGGGAGCTTTTATATGTAGAGCGCACAACATACGTGAGAATTGCTTCTCTTAAGCCCATAAGACTTATAGGAGGAGAAAAAGCAATCTTGGAGCCCAAGCTTTCATACATGTCAATACTTAGAGCTATAGACAGTACCTTAGCTGACAACATACCAGAGTACATGATCGAAGTATCCCCCACTACATCGAGTATGGGAAGGCTCTTAGACGCCCTTTCATACGCTTTAGGGATCTGTGAAAGAGCTACATATGATGGAGAACCTGCCATGAGACTTGAATCACTCCTTTTAATCGGTGAAGGGAAACCACTTGAAGTTGAGATAGAGAACTCGGGGAAAATGAAAGTAGTAAACCCATATGATTACTTCTCCGAGATAAAGAACCTTAAAACAAAAAAGGAAAAGGCCGATTTTGCATATAAATTGATATATGGTATTATGAACGCATTTATGGAAATTGCAAGCGAATACTCTGAGAAGTTCAGTACAGATTACGTGGGGTTTACAGGTGGTGTGTCTTATAATGTTCCTATGACTGAGATGTTTGAGTCCTTAGCTAGAGAGTATGGCCTTAACCCTCTCCTTCATAACTTGACCCCTAACGGAGATGCTGGGATTTCTATAGGACAAAACTATATTGCAAGTGGCCTTATACTAAGTGGTGAGGTTAATGTGTCTAGCAGTTCCAGGAAAGATAACAAAGATAGAGGGTGATGGAAAGCACGCTATTGTAGACTTTGGAGGCTCAAGAAGAAAAGTGAACATAATGTTGATCCCAGATGTAAGGGTCGGAGACTACGTTCTAGTACATGCAGGATTTGCCATACAAAAGTTAAGAGCAAAAGATGCTGAAGAGATTCTTGAGGATCTTAGAAGGATCATGAGCGTCTTTTCACGGTGAATGCCCTTGAAAAAGGTACTGTTAGCAATAGGAAATGAGCTCAAAGGAGATGACTCTGCAGGAATGCTCGTTGGAAGGCTCGTTAGGAGCATGTGTGGAAGTTCATGGAAAGTATATCTAGCAGGCACTACTCCAGAATCATACGTATTCAAGATAGCAAAAGAAAAACCAGATGTACTTCTCATAGTGGATGCTACGATTATGGGAAAGCCTCCAGGTGAATACTTTCTAATACCATTAGAGAAGGTCTCTGAGGAAATAATGCTTTCAACACATAGGATTCCCACGAAACTTATAATTAATATACTCACAGAATCTTGTAAGGAAATATATTTTGTAGGAGTTCAACCTAAGACCTTGGAATTTGGACCCCCTTCCAAAGAAGTAGTAAACGCATGCAAAAGACTCGCTAGAATTATATGTGAGGACAAATATCTTGAAATAAAATATATTTAATCATTGAGCTTCCTTCCAACTATTATGTAGCCCGTATGTCCTATGACCTTGTTGTTGGGCCTTGTGCCAAGTGGTTTCACCAGAATGTTTCTCATGATGAGCTCTACTATTTCTAAGTTATAAAACTCGTGATTCTTAAGCTCAAGGTACGTTCTTCTAGCTTGCTCTATAGTAGGAACATATGCAACAAAATGCCCAAATGACTTAAGAGACTCCTTTGCGTGCTCGACAACTTCCCATGGCTCTGGTATATCTAAGACCACCGCATCTATATTGGATTCGTCTATACCCTCCTTTATGTCTTTAAGTTTCATTTCTACATACTCATGAAGCCCTGCAACTCTCAAATTGTAGTGTGCTATCTTAAAAAACTCCTCATTTATGTCATAGCTTATGACCTTCCCATTTGGTCTCACGAAATTCGCAAGCACTATCGTGAGTCCACCGCTCCCAATACCCCCTTCCACAACTACGCTTCCTGGCCCTATATTGGCATAAAGCGCTATAAGCCCTGAGTCCTTTGGCACTATTATTTGGGCTTTTCTTCTGAGACCCCTAATACATTCCACTATAGAAGGAGGTTCCAAGAGGACAGGTTTGTTTCCAAGATATATAACATCCCCATAGTTCTTCCCAACGAAGTCTTTCGGGTTAAATACACCAAAGCCCTTTATTTTTATTGTTTTATCTTCTATAATTATATTCCTTCTCCTCCCTTTCTTCAGATCAAGAAGAACTACAGGATCACCAAAGTTAAGAGGCATTCTATTTCCCTCTTATCCTTATTTCGTAGAGTGATTCTTTAAGCTCTTTGATATAGTATACATCTCCTAAGAACTGCGATATTACCCAAAGGTTCGTTCTAGCATGATTAGTGATCTCTCGAACTTTATATGATGATTCCCCCTTTGCTAGTACCATAAACGTTGGCATCTGGTCTGCAGCATGGATATCAAGCGTTGCTTCTGAGCTAACCTCTTTTCTAAGTTTTTCGACACACTCTTGAGCTACTGTTTCAGCTCTTACACCTTTCTCTCCAAGTCTATCAGAGCCTAATACTGTTCTCTCAAATCTAGCATACATGACAACTCCCGTGCCCGGAGACAAGCTTCGACCCCTATCTATAACAACTTTAGGAGTTTCCTTAAACGCGTTATAAGCATGAATCATCAATGTTCTTTTCATACGTTCAGCTATGTGCTCTGGAAGGTTGTAAAGCCATATTGACGCTCCAATTTCTAGAAGTCTCCCTCTTTCTTTCAATTGCATTGCTCTCAATTGTGCTCCTTCTCCTCGTATTATTATCTCTCCTCCTCCCCTTGGATAAAATCCTCTGTTCTTTACCTCTACCTCAAACTCAAATCCCATTTGATGCAAGAGCGGTTTAAGGATGTATTTAAAGTAGTCGATAGGTGGCGACCAAGGAACATCCGTTCCACCTCTGATCTTTACCTCAAATTGTCCATCTGTAAGTGTAAGCACTGGAAGAACACTCTGAAGAACGAGTGTTACACTGCCTGCAGTACCTACATCGAAGAAGAACTTTCCAGGCTTAGGCTCTCCAGGGTAAAATACTATTTCTGTGGATCCTATCCTCAGACCTTCAACTTTTGCTCTTGAAATTTCAGCAACGGCTTTTATTGCAGTGATATGTTGATTTCTAAGCCCCGGATTACTTCTTTTCTTCCTTATGTTTATTACCTTCACAGGAGCACCTGTAATCGCTGAAAGAGCAACTGATGTCCTTAATATCTGACCACCACCTTCACCATATGATCCATCGATAATTATAGGCCTCAATGACATCACCTCGAAAACCAGGTTAAGACAGACAACAGATGTTACCAGTAGTCCTTTCTTGCAATCTCTCTTAGTCTTTCAACCCCATTTATCTCTTTTATAACTTCAACTACAGCCCTTGGAACAAGGTGTTCCCAAGGTTCACCTGCAAGCATCCTACGCCTTATCTCTCTTCCAGAATATACTTCTCTCTTGTAGAATCCAAGAGGTCTTACTTCATAACCTTCTTCCTTGAAAAGGCGCATGACTAAAGGATTATTAGAGTACACTACCCTAAAAGGAGGTACTAGGGATCTAATATGAGCGACCCATATTGCATTTCGCTCCACGTCCATTATAGGGACTAAATAGTAATTCGTGATCCCCTCCTCCTCTAGTGCTCTAGATATCATCAAATGCCTTTCACCTGCTGTAAATGGATTTTTTAGCGTATGACTCTCCTGTGCACTTCCTATTCCTATAATTATTGCTTCATGGGCTGCTGCGACCTTTTTTATAACATAAAGATGCCCAAGGTGCATTGGTTGGAAACGTCCAATGATAAGCGCTCGATCATACTTCTTCTGCAATGGGTTTTCTTTCATGAGATACTACCTCTTTCACAATGCCCATAAATCTCTCTAGCAACGCTTTCTTCTCAGGTGTCTCTGCAAGGGCTTCTTTGAGGACATCATATATAGTCCTCACGGGGACTATCTTCACATCTGGAGGCACTTTTACGACTCCCACGTCCTTATAGTTTCCGTAAGGAATTAATATCTTCTTTATACCGCTATTCACGGCAGCTTCGATCTTGGCTGCTATACCTCCAACAGGCAGTACCTCACCACGCACACTTAAAGATCCTGTCATGGCTACTGACTGATCCACAGGTATTCCTTCAAGAGCTGAAATCACAGCTGTAGCAATTGATATGGATGCTGAATCTCCCTCAACACCTTCATATGTGCCTATGAACTGTATATGTATATCCATTGTTGAAAGATCTTTATTCGAGTACTTCTTAAACAATGCTGATACATTCTGAACAGCCTCTTTTGCTATCTCACCCAGCTTACCTGTTGCTATTATCCTACCTTCCTCCTTCGAAAGTGAGGGTGTAACCTCTGCTTCTATTGGTAGTATTATACCGACATAGTCGTGAAGTTCTCCCCCACCAAGGATTGCAAGTCCGTTAACCCTTCCTATCCTATACCCAGTAGTAACGAGTTCCATGTACTCCTTTTTCATGGTCATGTATCTGTCCGCTATCTGGCCTTCTAATGTTCTGAAAAGCTTCTTAGCCTCCAAGACATCTTCTCTAGTGACAAGCTTATGCCCCTTAGATCTCGCAACATCACCAGCAACTCTCACAAGTCCTCCAAGTTCTCTAAGCCTTAGAGTTAAATATCCTTTCCTTCCCGCCATACGCTGTGCTTCCTTTATTATCTCTGCTATTGCTTCCTTATCGAAATGTGGTATCTTTCCGTCCTTTACTACTTCTTGAGCGATGAATCTGACAAGCTTTAGCCTGTTCTCATGTGTATCTGGCATCTCATGGTTAACTACGACCTCGTAACCGTAACCTCTTATCCTCGATCTCAACGCTGGGTGCATGTTCCTCACTGTCTCGAAGTTTCCAGCAGCGACCAATATGAAGTCACAGGGGACAGGATCTGTTTTTATCATTGACCCGAAGCTTCTTTCGCTCTGTCCAGTTATAGGGAACTTCTTCTCCTGCATTGCTGTAAGAAGCTTTATCTGAGTCTCCATATCAAGAGTACCTATCTCATCTATGAATAGCACTCCCTTGTGAGCAAGATGTATTGCCCCAGGCTCTACAAGATGATTTGGTGGTGTCTCTAAACCTCCTGATTGGAATGGATCATGTCTTACATCACCTAAAAGAGCTCCAGCCTTGAACCCAGTAGCATCAATGAATGGTGCTGGGTCTCCAGGATTATGTGATACTAAAAGCTTTGGATACTTCGGCTTTGGCATCATTTGTGGATTTCCTCTCATCAGGATGTAAAAGAAGAATACGAAGAAGATTATCATAAGAAGTGCCGTTATATCTATAGTGCCTCCAACAAGAGCATTGGCTATGACGAGGCCTATCATGAGAAGGACTATTGCAAATATAAACGTATTCATAGTAGACATTCTAGACCGTAGCTCGAGCATTTCTCGTTTTTTCTCCTGTTCAACTATTTCCCTACCTTTTCCTGCAGGAACTACCCTTATCTTTGGATTAAGTGGATCCTCAGGGTTATAATAACATAGAACGTCCTCAAGCTCCTCTCTTGGCAATAGCTCTGCCATTGCCCTAGCCATCATACTTTTCCCAGTCCCAGGTTCTCCTATAAGAAGTACATGTCTTCTCTGAAGTGCTGCCTTTTTTATGATTTCCACAGCATGATCTTGACCTATAACTTGATCTATAAGCCTCTTTGGTATCTTAACATTAGCAGTACTTTCAATATCAAGTTTTTTAATCCACTCATCAACAGGAGGTAGTTCCTCCCGAGTGTCCTCTCTCCTCATACGTTGACACCTTTTATAATTAATAAAATGAACTCTAGATGAACATGATGTATGATGTTCATTTGTATGATGTTCATTCAGTACATTTGTGTCAAACAAACAACAATATTTAATTTGTTTGGTACAAATTTATAATGCCAAATATTACCTAAAGTCCACTAAACACACACCAGATTCATTATATTTTGAGATCTTTTATTGTCCTTCTGAATTCGTCCACAACTGCGTTAACTATGGCCTCTACGTCACCTATCGCATTAATACCAGCTGCAGCTGGATGCCCTCCTCCACCCCCATCGAACTCACTTGCAACCTTCCTGCAGATTTCGGAGGCATTTATTCCTTTTTCGACGAGCCATTGCTTTACTCTTACACTAACTCTTGCTTCTTCATCCTTCTGTGCACCAACTATTGCTATGTCAGCGATTGTTGAAACCATAAGGGCTGCAGCATCTCCCTCAAAGGCTCCCACAAACGACTTCACAATGAGTACTTTTCCGAGATCCTCATAGCTCATCCTCTGAAAGGCCTTTATAAGAGCTATTCTTTTACTCCTATCAAATTTAAGAGATGGTTCTTCGAGAGTCCTTATGATATCTTTTAATTCCATGTCCTCTAGATAATCAAGTAACTCACAGACTGTCTTGATTGTGCTATTCTTAGCATATTTAAATCTCGCAGTATCCGTTACTATTCCAGAGATTAATGCATATGCTATTTTCTTATTTATAGTCACACCAAGATATCTTAATATTTCATAGACGATTTCGCATGTTGATGTTCTGTCTTCATGGATGTATAACAAAGCGCTCTTAAACAAAGGATTCTCTGAATGATGGTCTATAATAACAAGCCTATCAAGGGTTTCAGTGAAGGGAAAATTGCCAATCTGTTCAATACTGTTCGTATCTATTATGAAATAAAAAGCATCCTCCTGAAGAGAGATATCTCCTTCAACGACGTTCACAGGATCTTCGAGCTTAGATATAAGATCCCTAGCGAGTCTTGATATGCCAAGGGGTGCCCATATTATCTTAGGATCTGGAGAGATTTTATATAAAGCATAGGCTGCAGCCACAGCGTCAACGTCAGCATTATGATGAACAATGAAATACTTTTTCTTCTTTTTACATTCTATTATTTCCTTTAGCTTTTTGACATAATTACTATTGAGTGACATTTCTTTGAGCACCAATTATCGACTTTATCTTGCCCTCCAAGGCCTTCATTTTGTCCATTATGCTCTGCTCTTGCTTTTTAATAGCGTTAATCCTAACCTTCAGAAGCTCAAGCTCCTCCTTAAGCTCAGATAGTACTTTTTCTTTTGGCTTTTTAATAAGTATTGCCCCAACACTTTTATACACGAACTCCTCCTTTGAGTTTTCGAGTTCCGAGATGGCATTTTTCAATTCTGTATGGCGAGATTCGAGAGTAATCCTTTGGGACTGTACAAGCTGATACTGTTGCCTTAACTGCTCAAATTGTACGATGAGTTGTTGAGCCTCGGGAGGTATTGTAGCCAATCATAACACCTCCTTTTACAATAACTCCTTTATTATTTTCTCTGAGACATAAATCCACTTCAGATAAGACATGAGAGATGCCCTTAGTGCATTGAAATCCTTAGAGTTAAAACTCACGTATAATATTCTTTTGTCTTCTAACCTAAGTTCAACTAATGATCTATCAGGGTTTGCAGGCTCTTCTAGCCTTAAAGAATTATAAAGAATGGGAGCATAAATGCCCTCTATTTTCAACTCTGCCTTCCATTTATTTGGTTTCGTACGTTGCATCATCGCCAAGAAGCGCTCCTGAAGGTCTTGGCTTTATAAATATTTGGGATGAACACTCACATCTGGTTATATCTCTTGAAGGTCCACGAATGGGCTTCTTATCTAAGGGCTTTCCACAGAACAAACATACATACACGATATCAGGCTCAGGCATGGAAAATAACACCTCACACCCTACTCTTAGACTTTACAGTCTCAAGGGCAGTTTCAACCATGTCCCTCAGCTGTGTTCTTGGGAAGTACATGCCACCCGCAAACTTGTAACCACACTTCTTACATTGCCATATCCCTGAGCTCACGCGCTTTACCCTGCGAGCCCCACAATTTGGACACTTATGCCATTGCCTTTGTATTACTTCGATGTCCCTTACTAGATTTCTTATCCTTAAACCATATCTAGGACCAAACCTTGCTGCAGATCCAAGTTTCTTAGTCCTGCGAGACATTATCATGACCTCCTTATACTCCTTAATACTATTTCTCGAAGTTCTGATGTTTTTATCTTTGTCTTATTAATAATTTTTTCTACCTCATCGAAGTCTATGAACCCATGATTACTTTTTTGTATTGAGCTTATAATTCCCTTCTCGTTCATGCCAACAGTAATCCTTACACTGCTAAGCTTTTCTTCTATGAAGTTCGGGTCTATCATAAGGTAATCTCCAAGCTTAACGAATGTCGTTGTCAAGGGTAGACATGTAAGCTCCAATGGTCTAGGTTCAGAACCATAACCATATCTGTCTTCTGGTATCTTTGTCGTAAGAAGGGCTGCAAGTGCCCCAAGCATAGAAGCATCTATAAGATTGCCATCGTAATCTATTACGTGTATATCTATCCAGACCTCCCAAACTTCTCTTCCTTCTTCTATGACAAGCTTATCTAACGGTATAGCATTGCTTTCTCTTAACGTTCTGTCTATGATCCTTGAGAGTTCTATAGCATTTTCGTTAGGTGGACCAGGTTCAAAGGTGGGAGATGCCGTAGGTACAAGCTCCGCATTCGTTATCAGTATACCTCTATCTGGGGTATCTGGAAAGGGAGAGCCTACACTTACTTTTACACCAACGATTACTTGTGTTGCACCTAGTGAGACCTTTGCAGATCCCTCAGCCTTTTCCGCAAATCCAATCTCTATGGATATAGGCCTATAGGAGTCAAAGTCTCTTCCATCAATCCTTAGACCTTTAGAAGCCAATTCAAGCACATAATTAGCTTGAAGCTTTGGTATTATCTCTTCTAGTTCCGCCATTTATAGTCCCTCCAACTCTATATATCTCTTTTTAAGTGCTTCCTTTTGCATCTCGTAAAGCTTTTCACATGCATCCCTTATCATACTTATAGCAGTTCTAACTTCTTCTTCTGTCATCTGACCATCCATCTGCCAATATACTATTTTGTTTTCCTTTACCAGCATTGCCATTGGCATATCGGCTTCTCCATAGTTATCTTCTTCCTTGTTCAGGTCAAGAGCTATGTAGCCATCTATCTTTCCAGCAGCACATGCTGTGACAAGTCCTCTCATTGGGATGCCTGCATCTGCCAATGCCAAACTAGCGGCTGTTATTCCTGCAGTTCTAGTCCCTGCATCTGCCTGTAGTACTTCTATGAATATGTCTATGGCAGATCTTGGAAACTCCTCTATGAATATAATTCCAGAGAACATCTCTGCTATGAGCTTAGATATCTCAACGCTCCTCCTAGTTGGTCCAGGCTTTACTCTTTCTTCTGTTGAGAAAGGTGCCATATTATATCTAGCTCTCACTATAGCCTTTGTGGGATCTTGCATATACCTTGGGTGAAGCTCCCTTGGTCCGTATACTGCTACTAGTATCTTGTTCTTTCCCCATTCTATGTATGCTGAGCCATCTGCTCTGTTAAGCACTCCTACTTTCATTTTTATAGGTCTTAATTCGTCTAATCGCCTACCATCTACCCTCCTCAAGTTCTCATCGACTAATTTAAGTCCTGGAGGCTTCTGCATGCTCATACGTTACACCCTCACGTGTGCATAATTTCTCATGATCGAGTTTACTTAAAGAATTCCTTTAAATCGTTCATCCTTTTGTCTATATATTTTGCAACTAGTTCAGTAAGTCCTATTACGTGTGAATACCTAGAAATTATGTCTAAAGCCTCACCGACAATCATTGTTGCTATGGGGTGCCCTCTAACCCAAACTACCCCATTTTGACCCACTATTATTGATGTTCCTGTCTTCTGTTTTATCATTGAAATCATAGATCCTCCTTTGCCAAGAATTCTTGCAACTTTTGATGCAGGAAAGAAAAACAAAGTCCCTAACGTAAGTTTTTTTGCCCTTTCATCTTTCATAGTTATAAACACTCTTCTTGTTTCGTCAACAGCCTGTATTTTTGCTATAACAGCATCTCCAACGTTTAAGTATTTTCCTGTCTCGCCAAAACCGACCTCCCAAGGTGTCTCATTTGCGTGAAGCACTCCCGGATACGGAGAATTCAAATTAAGAAGCCAGAAAACAGGCTGTACATCTTCAACGATTCCTATTATTATGTCATCCTTCTTTGGTATATATTTCGCATTTAATGGTATCACTGTCTTAGTTGGTTGTGGTATGCCTATTACTGCCGAATGCGTCTTAGAACCATCAAAATAAGCATACAAAGTTGGTATTATTGGTCTTCCGTTACCAAGAGTATCCCCTGGAAACACGAGCTCCCTCGATTTGTGTCCTGATAGATCAATCCTCACATTGTACATCATTTTTATCACTCATGTCTTTCAAGTATCGCTGTTTGAACGTTTCCTTTTGTGAGCTGTGCGAGCTTTTCAAAGAACTCCGTAACGAGTCCGGCAGGTACCTCTGCAGTGAACTCCCAAGAACCGTCTGAGAGCCAATTTTCTTTTATTATTGTAGCATATCTCTGAACGATACTATAAGCCTTTCCAACGTACTCTGGGGGTATTCTAATCTCCACCTTTGCTACTTCTAGTCTTATTGGAATTATCTTTCTAATTTCGTTAAGTACTTCTTTCACCTGCATTTCTGCAGGCTTAAATGGATCTATATTCACTCTTACCTCTTCCATAGCAGCTTCTATCCTTTGAGGTGGTATTGGAGTCCCCGTCCTAGGATCAACGGCTTTTCTTGATATTATAGTTATTATCTGCTTTTTCTTCTCTTCTATCATCTTTTTCCTTTGTTCTGACGTAAGCTGGACTTCTCCACTATCTATGATCTTAAGAGCTATTTCATAAATGTTATCTGTCCTAAATATCTTTACCAACTCGTTCTCAGGCACTCTTTCTCCTTTCTTGCTGTCTCTGAACACTTCCTCTGCTGCTAATATTTCTGCAACTTCTTCATAAGATACCTTTTCTCCTCTATGTAACTTTTCTTTTATTCTTCTCGCTCCTTCAGGATCTACAAGGATCTCAAATCTTTCTCCAGAATATTTAAGTCGAGCTATAACAGCCTTATCTAAACTCACAGGCATGATATCACCTTCTCAACAGAATTGCTAAGAAATGTTAAGTCCCTTATCATTCATGCAATCCACAACATATTCATTTGAAACTCTCAATAATTCCTCCTAAAATTTGTATTCTTTCCTCTTCACTAAGTTTACGCGCCTTTTCACCCTTCTTCACAATCGCAACTTCTATATTCCTTGGGTCAACTTTTCCTTCATTGGCAACATATAGCGCTTTTACTGCTATTCTCAATGCCTCGTCTTCTGACATATTCTCCCTATATTCACTCTCCAACACGCTAAATGCCGGGTTTCTACCAATACCAAGAGCTGATGCCTTAAAACCTATGTAGTTTCCGCTTGGGTCTGTCTCGTAAAGTTGCGGTCCACTTGAGTCAACGCCTCCAATTAAAAGTGAAACTCCAAAGGGTCTTGCTCCACCATACTGGGTAAAAGCTTGAATATAGTCACAGATCTCTCTAACAAGGACGTCCACGTCTATGGGTTCTCCATAGCGCCATCTATTCTGTTGTGCTATAAGTCTTGCCCTCTCTATCAGTGCTCTTCCGTCAGCAATCCACCCTGAGACTACAGCCGCAATATGATCATCTATTATGAATACCTTTTCTACACTATCTCTCTCAACAAGCGGGCTTGGAATTATCCTGTCCCCGAGAAGTATTACTCCATCTGAGAATTTAACTGCTATCGAAGTGCTACCTCTTTCCACAGCTTTCATTGCATATTCTACCTGGAAAAGTCTACCATCTGGAGAAAATATTGTAATAGCACGATCATAGCCCATATTAGGCTTCATAGTTTTCACCCCTCATATACCCTTTGTCTTTGATTATGTCTTAGCATATGATCCTTATATGCCTATTAACAATGTAAACCTCATAATGAAATTTCATTAGAACACAATTACTTACAAGTGTCTCACTTATATACTCTCCTCTTATTATGCTGTATCTTTAGTAGTTGCTTGTGCATTATCTTTTGGAACTTGCACGGGCTTCTCCCTCTGTCACCTCATCTGTTTTGGTAGCTATCGGAGCTACATCAACGGGCATCATAGAGCCCACCTTACGGGCTATGAGCATAACTCTCCCGCCCTTGATGGCTACCTAGCCATCATCGGAGCGGAAGAAGAGATTGAAGCAAGCGACATATTAAACATTGAAAGTGAAATTACATTTTCTGCATTTGAATGTTTCTTTATCTAATTTGTTACTCTTATCAGTATAACCGCATACTGGACAAGTAATAGACGTCTTATTTGCATTTATCTCCGTTACGCTAAACCCTGCTTGTAGAATTTGTAGTCCACGTATTCTGTAAACTTGCAATGCGGAAATATAAATAGTCTATAGTTCAACTGTTTACTCTTCTTTTTGCCGTTAAATTTCAAATTCCTAAGGTTTTCTCTAATTAAGTCAGCATGATGCTGTTTAGCAATCTCTGCAGTTAACGTGGTTACTTTCTTCAACCTGTTCTCGATACGCTTCCTTTCACCTCCTTCGTGGGCTGGAAGCCTCGCCTTCAGGGCGGGGAGGAAAGCCCGCATAAAGTTTTTGATACTTCCTGTCATATTATGCTACAGAGGGTGCTCCTGACTGTGCCCAATGAACCACGAGCAACCGTGCGAAGGATGCTCCCTGTGGGAACCCTCGCCGTTCACGGCAGGGAGGAGGCCAGGAGAGCCATACTTTGCAAGAAGTCTATCCTTTAACTCGGGGTCCTTTATTTTCATTTGAATACTCTTTCTAACCCCCCTGTAGTTAACCCGTATTTTCTTAATATCATGCTTTATCGAAAAAACACTGCTCTGTTTTTCTCATAATCCACCAGTAAGCAGTCAATGCTATCCTCGTTGATGTTTATTGCAAGCTTATTCTTGTGCTCATCAACCTCAGTTCTTGACTTTTCAGAAGCACAACACCTGCAATAGTTTTCAAAAGTACTTATTTAACGAAATAGTCTGAGTATTTCATAAAACTTAAAGTTCAATGCTTTCTTTTCTTACGCCTAATTCCCTCAATTGGAAAATGCATATCTTCAAGTCTTTTCATTAGAGTTTTTATAGTTCCCGATGTTGTCAATGGAAATATAGTAACTCTTATTCCATAAACATTATCCAACGATCTCAAAGCGTTAATTACATTATCTTTAACTCTATGCGGCACCCTAAGAACCAGCACAATGCCATTAAACCCGACTGGAAAAACAACGCCACGTGCACCAAATATTTCTAACTCAATGTCCCTTATCTTCGAGATAATAGAACTTTTATTCAAAGGCTTCTCACTGACAACTAAAAAGGCTATATATCGTCTCCTATAAGCTTTACTTTTAACGACCATATTTACCCCACTGGTTTATAAACAGTAGTAATTTACAGAGGATTGCCTATTCTAAGACCCTTCTCTGCAAGGATTATGGGATGCGTATCGTATGAATGTCTAACTCCTCTAAACTTCTTTACCTTTACAGCTGGTATACGTTTTTCCTTAAGACTAACAAATCCTGTCACTAACCAAGCGTCTGATATCACAGCGAGAGTTTCTATGAGTTCCCTTGACCTTTTAGTATCGTTTACCACAATGCCAAGAATCCTCAGATCATTCTTGAGATCTATTAAAGCCTTCACCAATACTGGTAGTCCATAATCTGGTCTAAGTTTAACAAAAGGAGAATCCAATGGATCTATAACTATTGCGGCAAGTTTATTTTCTAAGACTTCACTTGAGGTTTCCCTAACAGAATAAAGAACCTCAGAGATATCTTTCTCAGGAGATTCTTTAGACATTTTGACAAGATCCATAGTTATAAATCTTCCTCCAATGAGAGGCGACCTTATGGGAACACGCATAAATGCCAAATAATCTTCAAACTTTCTTCCCATACCTGAGGCATCTAGATATATTGCATACAAGTTTGCATATTTAATAACGTCAGCAATTATATTTGCCATTAATACTGTCTTAAATGATCCTGGTGGACCTGTTATGAGTAGGATTATATTTGTTTTTATCTTGTCATAAATTATTGGGGAAAGTATTGATATCGAAAGCTCTCTATCGGCAGTTTTCATAATAAACACCCAAAGTATTTTATATCTCATATATACAATCCTTGGTCTTAATGACCATCTTTCCTGTCGCAACATAAAACTTAACACTTCTTCCAACGTTTCCCAAAGTGTCCTCTGCTATGAGCTCAATTTCATATTTTTTAAGCTCACTTTTGACTGCATCAACATTCTTCTTCCCAATAGACTCGGAAACATCTACGTATGGAAACATAGTTGCTCCTCCAGCTATTTTCGCAACTAGATTACCTCGTGAGGCCCCCATGGTTATGAGGTTCCTTAGCATGTAAGGAACTGCTGTGTCAGCATATTTTCCAGGCTTACCAGCACCTCCACCTCTTGAGCATGGTTGCATAATATGCGTAAGCCCTGCAACATTAGCCTTAGGATCATATATAGCTAAGGCCACACAAGATCCTAATGCCAATGTCACGAGAACCTCATTATCTATTCCAAAACCTACATCCCCCATTCCAATTATCTTATACTTCTCATTACTGTCAATAAACTTTTTTAAGCTTGTTTGCTTATCTCTCGTTGAAAGACCTAGATCCATAAATACCTACCTCAACGCCTAGAGCGACATGATTGCTTGGGATATAACCTCAATGTCCTTATTTGTCATTAGATGCAACATCCAGAAATTTGTTCCTAAAACATTATCGTCTTTCTGAATTTTGAGATCTACTTTAACGGTTAAGATCACATCACTTCCAGTATTAAATGACGCAAGTCCAAGAGCTGTGTTCAATATTGATCCTAAGAAGTCTTCTGTGACAGTGGGTGGTGTATGTGTCGCATATATGTTTAAAAAGTTATAAATTGCCGTAACATAAGATGAAGAAAATATATTAAAAACCTCCTTTATTGTGTCCAGAGCAAGTTCTTTAGAGGCTTCTCCTCCAAGAAGCTCGAGCAGTCTGCCAACAACTTCTTCCATGGACTTCTTATCCATAAATATTAAAAGATATCCCTCTAAACCGTCCTGAAACCTTACTATTGATCCATAAACAATATCTTCCATGGTATCCGCAAACTCTGCATAGAAATCATATATATTTACTATCCTAAGCTCTGGTACCGACACTGTAATAAGAAGACCCGTCATCTCTGACAGAGCTGTGGACGCGTTCGCAGAAGCTATATTCACGAGCTCTCTAATACCATCCTGGACGAGATCGTTTATCATAAGTTTCACCCAACAAATCTTACAAGCGCTTCGGGATCTATCACTGGAGCCACAAATCCATCCTCAAGGATTGTAACTCCTGTAATCCCTTTAAACCCCCTTATAACCGAAGGTACTGGTTTCACTACAATGTCCATATGACGTATTACTTCAGCAAGTCTAAGTGCAATTTTCTTTTCCTTACCACATACCATAACGATGTTCTCATTCTCGTCTTCAAGTCCAAATATCCTAGAGAGACTCAGCAATGGCACAAAGGAGTTTCTATAGACGACTACCTTCTGAGAGGCTATTTCTCTAACTTCTATGTCCGAGATCTCCTGTATGCTTATTATAGAATCAACGGGTATTGCCCACCTTATGTTGCCAGATCTTATTATTAACGCCTTTACTATGAGTGTGGTAGGGGGCAAGACCATTCTTATAGTAGTACCCTTACCCAATTCACTCTGAAGCTCCACGTACCCTCCAAGGGATTCTATGACGTTCTTAACAACGTCAAGTCCTACACCCCTTCCTGAAACATCTGTTACCTTATCTGATGTCGAAAACCCTGGAATGAAAAGGAATGAGAACAAATCTTCTCTTGACATTTTTTCCAATTTATCTTGAGTTACAAGACCTCTTTCTAAAGCCTTTCTTTTAATTTTTTCAATATCTATGCCTCTACCATCATCGGAGACTTCTATGACAATTCCCCTAGGACTTCTACGTGCTCTTACTATTATTCTTCCTTTCTCCGGCTTTCCTTTTGTTATTCTTTCATTAGGTGGCTCTATTCCATGATCAACGGCATTCCTAACAATGTGAATTATGGGGTCATGCAACTTTTCTAAGGATGCTTTGTCTATTTCTACGTCCCCTCCTTCTATTGTGACCTCTATCTTCTTTCCAAGTTTGCTTGCCAAGTCGTAGGCTATTCTAGGGATTTTTGAAAAGAGATATGATATAGGAATAAGTCTCAACGACAACACTTCTTCCCTTAACTCTCCGACTGCCTTGCTTATTAGATTAACTACAGATATAAGATCATCATTTTTAGTGTTAGATGCTATTGCTATAAGACGATTACTTAGAACTGTAAGATTCTCTACTATAGAAAGCAACCTATCAAGCTTTTCAGAGTCAACCCTTATAGTTTTCGGAAGAGCTTCTGCCTTTTTTTGCACAGTTGATGCTGCTGCCTCTTTCTGTTCAGTTGCTTGTTCTTCTTCTATTACTACAGATACCACTCCTGGAATTTCTTTCACGAGATCCTTTATAATCTGTACCTTTTCACGAGAGGCTTCTATTACCAGGTCACGCTCCTTGACAATACCTTCTTCTATAGACTTCATGTCAGGACTTATAAGTGTAAACTCCACGTTCCTGTCCTTAAGGTGCTTTAGGATTATAAGCATCTTCGCTGCTACAAGAACCTCGTTAGGATCAATTTTTATCATTATCTTAATTCCCCTACTGGTTTTTCTTTTAGATATGTTTTGAGTTTTTATGTCTTCTATTTCTTTTACTTCTTCTGTTTGCATTCTTCTCTCGAATCTTGATATAAGCTCCTCTATTTCTCCAAGGAATGGTTCTTCTCCAGACTCTATGTTAGATACTATACTTTCTAGGAGATTAACTATTGAAGAAAGCTGTGCTCTATCTTCATCGTTTAAAACAACTTTCTTGTTCTTATACTCTGAAAGGAGATCTTCATATTTGTGTATTAGATCCTTTGTCTTATCAAACCCCACAGAGGCAAAGAGTCCTTTAAGTGTGTGAAAGAGCCTAAACAGTTCATCAATGTGCTCACTCTTTATGTTTTTTAGGCTTATAAGTTCACTAATACGTTCTAATATAGACGTTACTTCCTCGATAAAGCCTTCAAGCATGGCTCTATCGAGCTCGTTCAAAAATATCACCAGTCAACATCAACCTGAAAGTATCCTTTCAATTTCCTTAATGACAAATTCGGCTTGGAATGGTTTCACAATATATCCCTTGGCTCCTAGCTCTATCGCTTGAATGACAAGCTTCTGTTGCCCTAAACCAGTACACATCAGAACTTTAGCGTTTGGATTTATTTCCATGATCTTCTTAAGAGCCTCCATTCCATCCATTACTGGCATTACAATGTCCAGAATGACAAGATCCGGATTCAACTTCTTAAAGAGTTCAACGGCTTCCTGACCATTTGATGCCTCACCGACCACTTCGTGTCCTGCTTTTGCAATAATGTTTTTTAGAAGAGTCCTCATAAACTGTGAATCATCAGCAATAATAATACGTGCCAATAGCACTCACCTCGTCATCGAGACCTCATAATTTTCTTTCCCTCTCGTGTATTCACACGATAGGGAAATCATCTGGTTACTGAGGCACATCCCTCAACGATCTATAACAACTGGAGTTGCAAACCACATTATAGTTACTATTTCAGAAGTTTATATATAAGATTTGAGACACAGAGTTCACACACTTCATAACAACATGATAACAAAAAGATATCTTAAAGCTTCACAGATTGCTTACTTAATGACATCCTTTATAGAAGCCTGATTAGTTTATGTAAAGTAAGTAAGTGTCCAGCTCTAGATACTTTTCCACTTTAGGATTCATACACGAGCTTTAAAATTAATGATAACACAAACACACCAACACGACCAGTAATTCCAATATGAAATGCTCCTAGAGACACCTCATGAGCATTTCATATTCAGTGTGGTGACTTTATATGGCTAAACATTTGGAGTTCTTGGGAGACTATGCAGATAAAATAGTCAATGGAAAGAAAAAAGTCACTATAAGAAGAAAGACGAAGAGATACTCACCAGGAGATATTGTATACGTTCACGCTGGAGGAAAACTCTTAGGAAAAGCTATCATAAAGAATGTAATTCATATAAAAGTGAAAGATCTTACGGACGAGATTGCTAGAATGGATGGATTTCATGACAAGTGGTCTCTCCTTAGAGCTCTTAAAAGTCATTTTGGAGAAATAAGGGCTGACGATGAGGTAACAGTAATAGAATTTGAACTTATTGAGAGAGCGCCCAGGGAGATTATGTCTTCAGAATTACCCTATGGAGGACATGATCCCATAAAAATAGCAGAGTTGGCACTTAAATACTTAGATGAGGTCCTTCCAGAGGAGGACAAAAGGTTATTAAAGGAAGTTTATGAGGCAGGAAGTATAAGACATGTCGCTATGAAAATGGGAGGTTTAAAGAAAAGGAAGATTGTAAGAGGAGTTTTAAGAAAAGCGTATAAGGAGCTCGTTGACCGTGGTATTATAAAACCAAAATTTTAGACAATGACAAAATGGGCCTCATGCGAATTATATAGAAGAGGCCTCTTGATCTACAATTTCCCAAATGCTCTCATTTGAGTATACGTTTTCTTCCTCTGGAGCTTTTTGCGGTTCAGAATACTGTAAAATACTTCTTAGTGCATCTCTGTTAAATATCCACCTAACAATACGCCACATTTTCTGCTCTATTGGGAGGATCACGCTTTGTCTGTCCACGTAGAATATATTATATGTTGATAATGCTGTCAAGATCCTCCTTCTTTCAGGATCGAGCGTGTTGTCTAGCATAGCGTCTTCAAATCCTATGACACTAAGTATCAAGCCAGCAGCTCTTATGGCTTCCGACTCAGAGATTCTTAACAGTTTTTTGATGCTTTCAGCAAGCTCAAGTAGTGTTGTTATTTCCGACATTGCAATAGATACTTTATGAAGGAAGATGTATAAAGAGATTTCCAATGCTAGAGAATTCTTCGCATGAATTCACGTGAGATACGCTTATAGCCACATTGACTAACAGATTTTAGCACATCATAGAAAAAGTTATAGTAGTTTTGCTATTTCCATATAGGCTAAACAGTCCTTTGTCGTAGTCATTTTTGAACGTACATATGAGCCTTTGTTATTTTCTCATACTAGAGCACATGTTTTTATAAATAGCATTTAGATAAGGCATCAGTAATTACAAATCCTTAGGCTAATAAGGATTTTCCTTATGAGGGTATTTAGAAACATGACGATGACTTTTAATCCCAATCTTTGCCTTTCTTGTGCTCTTCTTAGGGTATTAGTAGGGGTTTCTCCCTACGGGGTGGTTAGTGTGACCTCGTGGAATCTTAATCCTAGTCTCTGCTTCTCGAGGAGGATAATCCCGTAGGGATTGGTCTTCATCAGCCCCTCATTGGGAGATTTTTCCCTCGGAGCCTCCAACCCTTTTGGGGGAACCCCTAACGCCCCACATCCGAGGGTTTAAGGCTGCGATAAAAATCCCTATCCTCGATAAGATTGTATTGGGGGCATTTCATTAATTGCCCCTTTGGGGTATTAGCAGATTCCTGCAGTGGGGCCTCCATACTAGCCACAACAATTACACAATCCCTTCTATATATTAAACTACCACAAAAACAGCTTAAAACGGCTC
>JAGGXY010000030.1:0-5769 GCA_021162855.1 Methanobacteriota archaeon | reverse complement strand
GACCGAGACACATCTTGCCTCTCTGATAACCTTCTCAGAGTGTATCCAAAGACAAGATCTCCAGGCCTTATTATATTATACAAATGCCAGAGATCATCTAAGTTCTCTGGCGTTACCTTGATCTCCCTGCCTTTAGTATCTACTACCTCGAACTTCATGTAGATCTCCCCTTGAATTTCTCCCAAACTCTTCTCGCACGTTCCCCGTAATACTCTAATATTTCAACATTTCCTGGAGGAAGTATTGAAAGTACATAAGATACATCGAATCCGTAGGCTTCTGCAACAGCATTAGCAAAAATGTTCTTGTCTATGTCACCAGGAGCTATTATAAGATAATCGCTACTGTGTCTCTTTACAGCGGATACTGGACCACACATAAGTTTCTCGTAACCCTCTACGTTTACAAGCCCTATTCCGCACTTTATCTCTAGGTTGTAAATATAGTTCCTTTTTCCCTTAATCACGAAAGCCCCTAATGGGAGGTACTCTCCCGGATTAGGGGTCTTTGTGACTTGATGAGGGTATACCCAGTAAGCATCTGCCATGTATATCCTTCCCCACGCTCTTGAGTGAAGGACAGCAAATTCGCAGGCTTCTCTTATGGTATCTTTATCTATATCTTTACCCAGAGACTTTATAACAACACTTGGTGCACCGTGAATATCCGCATGAGCATATAAGTCTTTCTCGTCAAGATACCTTCTAACGACTTCTTCGTTTGTCCTTGCGTCCCTACCAGCTATTACTATATGTCCTGAGGACGATATGAACCACTTGTATTTCTCAAACCAGAATCTTCTTTCTTTCCTCTTTTTCGATATCATTTGTACTTTGGCCTTTTCTAGTTCGTCTTTCATTTTTCTTTTTATATCCTCGATGGTCTTCTGAAGCCTTTTTGCCCTCTCCTCACAGTCCTTTGCCCTTGAATAATACTCACTTATGCTCTCATGTATGCTCTTATTCAAATATAGTTTTATTGAGAACCCACCCTTTGGTACGTTTATCACTACATAGTTTTCTCTCGTATTAAGCTCCTTTAGTATTCCCATATTACGTATCTTGTTTAAGATCTCTAAATTGTTTTTCTTGAAGGCGTCTTTTATAATTTCAAAAGCCATATTAAGCTCTGAAAAATATTCATAGGCCTTGTCCGCTATTTTCCTATAACTTTCTGCCTTTGAGATTAGTCTTTCAAGGGCTTCCCTTTGTTGTCTTAATATCATGCTATATTTTTTCTCTATTTTCTCCTTTACTTCCTTTATTTCATGTTCCCTAGTCAAATATGGTTTAAGAGCAAATTCCTCAATTGCTTTATGTATACTCTCAAATTCCTTAATATCTATCATGGATTTTTCGTATATAGTGAATCTTATAGGGGCTATCGAAATAATCTTTTCCCCTTGGAGGTATACATATGCCTTTTCGCTTTTCTCACACTCTTCTATTATTCCTTTAATTGTCGTAAGAACACTCTCTAACTCCTTTTCTGTAAGCATATTTACTTTCTTGTTTTTCTCAATTGAAGCCCTCGCACATACCTCTTCTGCAAGTTCTCCTCCAAGACCCATCTCAACAGCAAGAAATCTAACAAGATCCTTGGAGCTCTTTTCAGCAAGTTCTTTAAACTCCTTCAGGCTTATTTCCCTTACATTCGGTCTCTCAGGAGGAAACACGTAAGGTATTCCAAGCTTTATTTCTCTATGGCGCCAAGCTCCATGATAGTGAGCATATATGATTTTGTTAGACTTCTCTACTATAAGATTTCCATCACCAAAGAGTTCAAGGATTATCCTAATGTCCTCCTTCTTTTCAGATGATTTACCTTCAATAACTATTATTCTCTCGAAGCCTTTCTGATAGACTTTTTCTACATAGATTTCTCCAATGGATCTTCTAAGAGCCATTATCTTTGGAGGTGGCGTCTTAGGCTTTGGTATATCGTATTCTGTTCTACAAATCCATTTTCCAACATTGTATACCCACTCCTCAGACCCAGAACCTACTCTATAAAACTTAAATGAGTACATATTGTCATCTATCAAGTATATCTTGTCTAGACGCATCTTTCCTTCTAGATCTTTAACAATTCTTGCTATGGACAAGCTATTCATATTGTAATCACTTGACAAAGCCTAGAACACCTCCATACAAGACTTCTTGTGTGATTACCATTGGAAAATTGATATTAAAGATCCTTATACTGTTTAAAATAAGAGCACTATGAATATAAAACTTAGAGAGAACAAATATTTAAAGAAAGAATTCTTAACATGTATAATTAACCCTCAACACGATCACAAGGTGCTATCCATGAGTTCCAAGGAGAAGAAGTTTACGTTTAAGGAACTCGATGAAGTAGCATATGCGCAAGAAGCACTAAAGAACGTTAAACTAACACTTTATGTGGTAGCACTTGGAATCATTACAGCATTTATATCAACTGGAATCTCAGTGACGGGGATTCCTTACAAGATCCAAATAGCATTTCTCCCAGGAATCATTTGCCTCTTCATGCTCAGAAGACTTTATGAGATAGTTGGAATACCAAAAGAGGATATTAAGATCTCAAGATACCTTTGGATACTGTTCCTTTACACAATAACTTGGGTAATTTCATGGATAGCTCTTGTTAACATACCAATCATATACGAAAGGGTGTTCAATGCACCGTACCCATACACATAGGAAGCTCACTTTTTCCTAAATATAATTTATTAAGAAACTTCAAACCAGAACCTGTAAGAGGTATTAGTATTCTAGAACCCTTTTCGAAAAAATCTTCATTCATTAGCCTCTTAAAAGCCGCATAGGCCACTGCTGAAGTGGGTTCGACAAGGAGACCCCAAGAGAACAGTTCCCTAAGAGCTTCAACGATCTCATTATCACTTACTGACACACATGTGCCTTCTGTCGCTTTCAAAGCCTCTTTTATCTCCTTAAGTCTTGGAGGGTTCTTTATCATTATTCCCTCTGCAAGAACACTTTTTTCCTCTCCTACTCTACGGCAAATACTTTCATAGCCTGTGGCTTGAGCTGCTATCATAACAGGAATATTCGATGTCAATTCAAGCTCATGAAGCATCCTAAATCCGTTATATATTCCAAGAAACAAGGTTCCACTTCCAACGGGCGATATCACATAATCTACATAGTTTAATTGTTCATAGACTTCAAAGGCTATTGTCTTTATACCCTCCACGAAGAATGGATTGTACCAGTGTCCTACATAGAGTCCTAAAGAGCTTTTTCTAGCAATCTCATGAGTACGGTCTCTATCACCGTTTACGATGTGCACTCTAGCTCCAAATATCCTAAGCAGTTTTATCTTCTCCTCTGACGTGTCTCTTGGAACAAAAACGTTTACATCTACTCCTTCAGATAACCCATACATTGCAAAGCTTATTCCAGCGTTTCCTGAAGAATCTATCACTATTCTTCTTATGCCGGTTTCTTTAAGAACCGAGAAGCTTGTAAATGTACCTCGATCTTTAAAAGATCCAGAAGGCATCACATACTCTAGTTTAAAAAATATTAGACAATCTTTAACTCTCCTCTTAACTATGGGTGTTATAGGGGGTATTATTGATGGTATAAACTCCTCTTTTATTGGTAAAAGCTTTATATACCTTCTGACATCGAGATGCTTCGAAACTAAGTCCTTGAACGTTCCTTTAATGTGATAGTCCACAACAAGTGTGCCTCCACACTTACAGATAATTTTGAACTCATCATATTCCCTCCCACAGCTAGTGCATCTTAAGACATATTCCATGGCCTTCTTACCTCCCATGGATCCAAATCTAGATAGAACATTAGAAACTTAGCTTTTTCTTCTACATCCATAGAAACTATCTCATCCATTAAATAACGTCCTAAAACTATTCTATAATCTCCCTTCTCAACGTATTTCCTAATATCCTTTCCATGCGATGCCTCCTGAAGAGCAATCCTTAGTGCAGCCATGATATCACTGAATACCTTTTCTAGGATGTACCAACGCTCATTTATAAAGGCTATTAAAAGAGCGTTCTTCTTTGAGAGGTTCTTCTTGAGAAAATTAATCTCATGATCTCGCATGCTTCCATGAGGTCCTTTTCTTATTCTAGAACCATCTCCTTGTTTGATAACCCTAAATAGGATCATTACTCTCTTATGATCTACGAGATACTCAACATTTATTCCAAGATCCATTAGTTTGGTCTTTAATCCTTCTGCACTTCTTTGAAGCTCTGTGTAGATTATGTCAGGATGGTAACTAAGTAACTCTTCTGGAAAAATCAAAGCAAATAAGTCTTGCAACTCCATTTCGTACAGTTTTCTAATATACTCATCTATAAGTCTTTCATCGTATTCCAGTGAGAAAAATCTCGACAAGTCCCTTAGGTTACCCTCTTTTAATAGTGAGAGTACCCTCTTAGAAGCCCTAGAAACTATTTCAATAGCATTCTTCCCTACGGCAGCTGCTACATTCCTTTCAGGGTCTACAGGATCTAAAAAAAGCATCGGAGACTTCTCCTTTATCAATTTATGAGTCCCCTTTGATCCCACCTCCTTCAGGGAGAGTATTACAGAATATGGTTTCCAAGAGCTCATCGCCTTAATAGCTCTGAGAAAGTTCTTATAATAAACTGCTAGAAGCTCAGTTAAATAACCAGAGAACCCACTAACCCTTGCTTCTGCACCATATACTCCTATACTTCTAAAGAAAACCTTGAGCACTACAGCAAGATCTCTCAGATGGTCATTCGCAGCATAAATATTATTAAGCCATGCATTGTGCTCTACACTTCTATCAACAGGGCTTTTAACCTTCTGCCCTCTTTTCCAACGAAAACATGGGACTACCTCAACACTTATTTCCATAAAATCTTTTTTTATAGTCCCCTTGAAATACGGATGTGCGGCATATTCAACGCTGGGTTTAACACCATATCTCGCATAAAATTCACGTGCAGCTTCTTCAAAGAACATAGAAAAATAGTCAAATGACCACTCCCTTGGATGCACTATAAAGACATCTAAGTCAAACTCTTCGTTAAGTGCAGTCTTTCTAGGGATTGATCCTACAAGCTCTACTGAAACCTTTGAACTTTTGTACACACTATGAATGATCTCACTTAGCTCCTTTTTCACTTCTTCCATGAAAAAGAAAAGTTTTTCATAAACGTACTCTGGTATCCTATACTTCTCCAACACAGCATCCAGAACTTTCTTTATTTCACGCTCCTCCAATACGTACTCGCCTCACTTCATAATATTCTGGACCTTCTGGCTTCAATATACTCTTCATAAGAATCACGGCATCAATTTTGCACTTTCCAAATGTCTTATTAGTCCACTCTGTGATAACTCTAGGAAGACCTCCTATATGCCCTTTTACACGAGCTACTGTTGCATGTGCTACAAACGGCCTTGTCTCCTTTGCAAAACCAAGCTTAGACACTCCACTATCTATTCGTTCAGCGATAGTCTTAAGTATCTCAGAACCCTCTCTTACTCCAATCCAAACAACCCTAGGCCTGTTTAGACTAGGAAATGCACCACAACCATAAAGTTCAATATCAAAAGGTTCGAGATCGCTGATTGCATCCTTGATAATCTTTTCTATTTTAGGAACTAATATTTCCTCGATATCTCCCAAGAACTTTAGCGTTATGTGAACGTTATGCGGTTCAACAAGCTTTATGCGAGCTCCTGACTTCTTTACTTCGTCCCAGAGCTCTTTCATGGATTCCGTGAATGGTATCTTTACTGCGATAAATCCTCT
>JAGGXY010000029.1:0-4285 GCA_021162855.1 Methanobacteriota archaeon | reverse complement strand
TGAGGTTGATGTGCCCTAAGGCTTATATAGGGATTGGTATGCCTATATAAGCTGAACCCCTAATACAAGGTGCTGTCAAATGGATGAAAGAAGGCATGTCTTATCACTCCTAGAAAAGCTTGTGACAACACGTTCTGTATCTGGTGAAGAGAAGGAAATAGCAGATATCCTAGAAAGAACCCTAGAAGACATGGGGTATAGTGTTAAAAGGGAAGGAAATAATGTTTTGGTTAATCCAGAAAGAGACCTTATAGTGACTGCCCACATGGACACGGTACCTGTTAAGAGTGTTTTTTCGTATGATGGTACATACGCTTATGGTACTGGAGTGTGTGACGATAAGGCCAGTATTGTCGCAATAATAGAGGCTCTTAGAGAAATAGATGACCTTAAGTTTGGAGTCGCACTGTTTTACGATGAGGAGGAAGGGGGTACTGGGTCAAAGGAATATGTGTCGAAGTATGCTCCAAAAATGGCCGTCGTAATGGAGCCTACTTCTTTAAGGATTGCTTCAGTACACTATGGAAGCCTAGAGGTTCTCGTGAGGGCAAGAGGAATAAGTGTTCATGGAGCTCATCCAGAGAAGGGGGTAAATGCTATAGAAGAGTGTCTGAAATTCTATGATTCTATAAGAAATATTCCAGGAGTCATATCATCGATGCAGATGATAAGAGGGGGGTCTGATGAGTTTTTGATCCCCGATTACTGTGAGGCGAGGATAGAGATACTAATACCGCCAGAAGTGAGATCACATGACATAATTGGCCAGATAATGAGAAGTGCATCTTATACAATGTCCATTGACGTGCGCGATGTATATGATGGCATCTACTCCAGAAACGTTGATAAGATTCTAGAGAGAGCTTTAGTTGCTGCTGGAATTCCTACAGAGAGAACTGTCATGCAATCATGGACTGATGCTCTTAACCTTGCGGAGATAGGATGTGACGTGGTTGTTTGGGGGCCTGGAGAGCTCTACAGGTGCCACACTGAGAAAGAGAGAGTATCCATTGAAGAAATAATCAAAGCGAAAAAAGCGCTTGTTGCTCTGAATGACATCTTAGAGGCAATATAAAAAGAAGAGTACAGAAACTCAGAGGCCAGCAATGGTGGAACTCTTGATCCTGACCATTGGCGATGCCATCCTAGCGCTTGGGACTAATGTCTTTCCTATGAGGTCAAGCTTTGACTTCAAGATCTCATAGAAGTTATCTGAGAAAGCTACTCCCTTTATCGCGTGACTTATCTCGCCGTTTTCTATGAGATATCCATGGGAAATTGTTCCGTTCAGTTGTCCGCTTATATAATTAGAGAGCCAATAGCCTATAGATGTACACACGAGGACACCATGTTTTGTCTCTTCTATTATTTCTTCTTCATTGGCATCTCCTGGCAGAAGTGTTATGTTATTAGGTGCAGGTACGGTTCTTTGTCCAAGCCCTCCAGAAGCATTTCCTGTGGATTCCTTACCTTCCTTGCTTGCTGTGTAGAAGTCATATATGTATGACTTCAGGACACCTTTTTCCACTATGGGAAAAGTCTTTGTGGCTATTCCTTCACTATCAAACTCTTTAGTGCCAGGGTACCAGGGCTCGTGTGGTTTCTCTACGAAGTTTACGTGCTCGGCGGCAATCTCGCTATCTAGCTTACCTTTCAGCGGAGATCTATTCATTTGGACATTGTATGCGCTTATAGCAGGTCCTAGCATGACCTCCAAGATTCTTGAAAATAATAGGCCTTCAAATATTATATCATAGCTTCCAGTACTTATTTGACGTGCCTCAAGAGCGTCTAATGCCCTCTTTGAGGCCATTTTCGTTAAGTCCTCAAAGTTTAGGTCAACAAGCCTTCTGTAGAGCCTATATTCTCCATATGAACCCTCCTTGTCTCCATCCTTTGACCTCACGTTTACTCCAAATGTGAGCGATGTTGTCCTCGTTGATACGCTTTCGCCATAGCTGTTCGCTATAATATCTTCAGCTACGTTCACGGACATCCCAACAGATATTGGTTTGAGTCTCTTATCATGTGACGTTATAAGCTCATTTGAGGTCATGACTATCTCCGCGATCTCTTCAATTGACATCCCTGCAGTCTTCTCATCATATACTCCCGTAACTTTTGCTTTTGACAATCCTCTAGCAACTCCAGGCCAGTCCTTATCTTCAGGAGAGTTTTTGGCTATCTTCACAGCCTTTGCGATAAGATCCTCTAAATTAACGAGTTCGTTCACAGTAGCACTTACACCTCCGATCCTCTTGCCAACAGAGACAAATACACCAATGTTATAGCTTGTGACGACATTACTTTGATGGATACGTCCACTAACAGAAGACACAGATTTAGCAGTGGTCTTAGTGATCCTTATCCTGGCATCTGTTGCACCGAGCTCCTCAGCCTTTTTAAATAACTTGTCAATGTCCACCATATTCATCTCCCTCCCACAATCATGTTCCTAACACGTATATGGGGGCCTCCATCACCCACACGAACCCTCTGTCCGGACTTTCCACAGCCTCCAAACACGCTAGTCCTGATTTCTAGATCTTTACCTATTCCATCGATGTTCTTTAGAACCTCTAAGATCATTCCCGTCAGCGTAACTCCTCTCACAGGTTCTGCAAGTTCTCCATTTCTTATGATTCTTGAATATCCTACTCCAAACGTGAATGTCCCTATCGCGCTGTTCACCTCACCTCCTCCAGCACCCTTACCGGTGATGTAAATTCCATAATCGATGTCCTCTATGAGCTCCTCAGGAGACATGTCCCTTGGTTCAATGTAATAGTTCGTCTGCCTCACTAAAACCTGATTCCTGAAGTCTTGTGCCCTAGCATTACCAGTAAGTTCCATATTAAGGGCCTTTGCAATAGCTCTCGAAGTGAGATATCCCATGAGCTTTCCATCTTTTACTATGTATGTCTTCTTCTTGGGTACTCCTTCATCATCATATGGAAAGAAATATCCTCCTTCCACGATACCCTCATCCACAACACTTACCTCTTTAACTCCTATTTCTTCTCCTATTTTATTTGCTAATACGCTTGCTCCTGCATACACGAGATCTCCCTCACTCGCATGACCAAAGGCCTCGTGAATGAGCAGTCCAACAACGTCAGGATGTAAAACAACAGTGTACCTTCCAGCCTTTGGTACTTTGGCCTTGGAGAGGTCTAATGCCATATTTGAAATCTCGATTGCCATCTCATTCCAATCCTGCGACCTTATGAATTCAAATCCTGCAGACTGCGATCTGCTATCCCAGACTCTTTCCATAGAGCCAGCTTCTCCCGCAACACTTATATGTGAAAGACCAACAAGCCTTGTAGTGACCTCAACGTGGATTCCATCATTTGAGACGATAACTCTTTGATCAAGTTCAAGTCCTAATCTTGTGCTAGCAGATTTAACACCCTCAACTTCCTTGGCCACTTTATTAGCGTCCATTAGGATCTCTATCTTCTCCTTTTCATCAACATCAAATGGACATACCTTGTAAGGTCCTGAAACCTTATCTTTTATGGCTTTGGTTTCTGCAAGCTCTATTTCATACGACTTTCCTTTCACTGCCTTAGCTGCATTAACGGCATCTTCTACGGCCTTCTTTATGCTGGCATCGTCAAGGCTGTTAGTAGATGCAAATCCTGGCGACTTATTGACAAGAACGCTTATTCCGATACCAGAGTTGTTCGTATAAGTGTACTCTGAGACAACACCATTGACAACAGAAATTAGCTCGTACTTTGTGTTGTTGAACCTTATTGTCACATGCTCTGCCCCTAGCTTTTCAGCATACCCCAAGAACTTCTCCAAGTCAGGTACCTCGACCATTATTTATCACACCTCAGAACACGATCGATGACATATTTCTATATACGGCAGTTCTCAAATATGCTTCTACTAAAATATTTAAAAGATATTACTTGCATTTATACCTATTTTTGATGCACCATGCCAAAACTATACAAGGTTCCTGAAGTTGCGAGAATGCTGAATGTCCACCGTGTCACCATCCTTCGGTGAATATGCGACGAGAAGATAAGAGCGATCAGGATGGGGAAGCTCTGGATGATTCCCAAAGAGGAAATGCAGGAGGAATGATATGACAAAGCTCACGAGGGCTGTTATACTCGAAAGCTACCCACTCACGGGGAGGAAGTTCAAAGCAATAGCCAAGCTCTTCAATGATTACAGGGGGATCCTGGAAGAACTCGTCCTCATTGCCCTGGAAAACGAAATAGAGAGCCGTATAAAATTGAGAAACCTCGCTTACGAGGACGTGAAG
>JAGGXY010000105.1:0-3636 GCA_021162855.1 Methanobacteriota archaeon | reverse complement strand
GTGAAGCTTGTCACGATCTCGATGAAGCCCTCAACGAGCTCCTCTCTCGGACTCTTACCTAGTCCACCACCTCTCGAGATCCCCATGATCCCTCTGCCTATAAGAGGATACTCTCGCGTAGATTATTACACGCGCTCCATAACGTGGTTGTTCTTCTCTTAGGCGAAGAAGACGCTTTATCTCGCTCTCGGGAACTCTTCGCTGTCCACCAGGAGTCCTCACAAGCCTTATTCTCCCCTCCATGTCCCATCTTCTCAAAGTACTTACAGAAACACCGAGGATCTTTGCTGCCTCGCCAAGCCTATAGAGTTATGTAGTCAAGGACCGACCGGTAATAACTCCCATATATTTCCTTCTTTTGTTTCCTTTAGCATCCTCCTAAGGAGGACTCCCGAGTACATTTTCAAGTCCTTATTCTGGGAGTGATCTTCTACAGTGATAGTCTTATCATACCTCATTGCCTTAAGGACAGATATCACGAAGTCCCATGGTATCTTTCCTGCTCCTATGGGCAGGTGTTCATCCTTTTTTCCTTTGTTATCATGAGCATGAACATGCATAAGCCTCTTAGTCCTATACGCAAGGAGAAAACCTGACCTAAGACTCCCCACAACGAACGCATGTCCAATGTCAAGACACATCCCTACATCCTGTAGTGAAAGTATTACCCGCTCATACCTAGAAAACGGGCTTATGGGATCATTCTCTATTAATAGCTTAAGTCCAAAGTCCTCTGCACGCTCTTTAAGGTATGACAGAGATTCCATGAGTACATTCTCCATTGAGAAATCGTCTGTATATCCTGGAGAGAAGCTCGTGTGGATTACGACCTCCTTAATGCTTCCTGTCTTATTGAACACCTCAAAGTCCTTGCTGAGCTCCTCAAGCGCTGCTCTTCTGACACTCTCGTACGGTATCACGATAGGCATGTACCACGCTGTATGCCCCACCAATATGCCTTTCTTAGCACTAGATGCTATGTCCTGGATTTCTCTAAGCTTTTCTATTATCACATCTCTCGATGCCATTGGGGGTTCTACGGTAAGCTCTATGTAATCATATCCAGCTTCCACAATGTTCTTGACCTCTAAAACTACATTCTCCTTAGGATTATTCATTGCTCCAATGAGCATTTCCATCACCGTTTTTCAGTAATGTTTCATGTGTAGCACTCCAGGAACCTCCATAAGGAATATAAGGAACCCTATTATCCCTAAAAGCCCAAGGATCCCGGCGCCAATGAACACAAGTGAAACATCCCCTAGCAGGGCATAAGCTCCTATTAGCCTTCCTATTCCATTAGAGAAAGCCCAAGCACTCCTTATAACTGCCGCTGCCCTATCATGAACCTGCCTTTTAAAGACTCGAGATTTATACGTGGCCGATAATGGCGTTATAAACATGTAAAGTGAGGATCTTATAATGTACATGAGAACAAATACGTAGATGTTTCCAGAAAAGAATCCCATAAGAATAAACAAAGAGGCAGTAATAGCTTCCAAGAAAGCTATCATTGAGAGCACTCCACGCCTTTTAGCATGATACACTATCTCGTAGACGATGACTGCGTGAAGAATATACACAAACGTGAAGATATAGGCTATCTGGTACAGCTCTAATCTGAAATACTCCTTAAGCAGATAGGGCATATAAGGAACAGTCATTCCAACGCCCATGGCAACGCTTACATTATAAAAGACAAAAGCCATAGCAATGGTCTTTTCGTGAGAGCTGAATTTAACTACCTTAACTCTATCCTCTCTTAGAGTCTCCAATTCATGTTTTCTCATGTATACAAGGCTTAGAATTCCTGAAAATATGCAAAAAGATGCTACAATGGACATTATCTGAAGGTATACCACTCTAGGAGTCTCCACTATCGTGAGAACTCCAAAAATCGCTATAAGAATCCCTTCAGAGATGTACTCAAAGAGGTACGATTTCACAAAGATTTCAGTCTTTGACTTCCTAAGGACTGTCGATCTTCCAAGGGTCTTAACAACGCTTGGATATATCATGTGTTCTGCAATCCCACCTATTGCACTACCAAATATCACAAGGGAATAGTTCCCTGTTGCAATTAATATGTATGCAAAGACTTCAAGAATATGTGCAAAGAAAAGGGACATCCCACTACCAAACCTTCTAGAGAACACCCCGGAGAAGTACGTCATTATGGGAATGAAAAAGGCGTATGAAAGGATGTGAGTTGAGAGTATTATTCCTATCTGCTTTATTGTATACCCAAGGTAAAGAGCCCAAAGTGGTACTATTATAAAGTGTGTCGCCTTAGAAACTCCCACAGCGATCTTGCTGAACTCTATGACATGCTCAGCCCTCATCGATGACCCATCCAAAAAATGATCCTAATATTGAACATCGAATGTGCTCTAACCTTAAAGAAGAAAACTGAATTTTAATTTTATGACTTAGAAGAGTTCAGAAGAAGATATTTATGAAGTGTGAACTACCCGCCCTAAGGGGTAGAGATTCTCCCGTTTTGTTCGTCTTCGCGGCAGCCCATCCCATTGGACTCGTTATCCGATGGGCTATCGTTTGTTTCTCTTCCCCTTAGGGAGCGCCATCGGAAACATTCCAATATTTAGTAGAGGCTTAGCGTACTCCCTTTAAGGGCGAGGTTTTGCAAACAACAATCTTATAAAGAAAAATGAAAATAAGGAGATGAGAGATCACTTCTTGAGATACTCCATGATCTTCTTACAATCGCTTTCTGGGATCTCTCTGATCATCCTTCCAGCAAGATACCCACTCCAACGCTTCTTCCTCTTGATAAACTCAAGCTTCTTGATTAGTGGTTTGAACTCCTTTGGCTTCTCAGGAACAGCCACAGGCTCAAGTTTAACCCTATATGGTAGCGTCACTCTCTTGAATATCCTCTTAATATCCCTATAAGGCTCAGAGACAACCTTGAAGACTCCACCGACCTCTGGGCCTATGATACCTTCCTTTGTGATCTCCTGCTTGATATATACGACAACGTGGTCTCCTGGCTTCACTTTTTGAAGTGTCTTCTTGTTCCTCGGTGGAACACCGATTACCTTCTCTTTCTTAACAACATCCCAGTTGTCCCTATCTACGACATAGAGCCAGCAAGGCATTCCCCCCACCTCCAAGAACTGTTAGGAATTACGGGAGTATACCCACTCCTCGCAGGAGGGTATACTCCTATTTTAAAATTATTATATTATGATGATTAAAACTTTTACTCACTGCGTAGACGTGAATCATTTGGAACCTCCTTGATCTTCTTAAGGTTTATTTGTAGAGATGAACTATTTGTCCCAGATAACCCCATAAGAATCCTGTTTTTGATGATTGAATACACGAGGTCTAAGCCATACAACAGTACATTTCTAAAGACATATCTGACCTCTTCCTCGCCCTAAAGGGCGAGGCTTGTTAATGTTTTTGTCAATTAGTAAGGCAGTTCTCAAATATGCTTCTACTAAAATATTTAAAAGATATTACTTGCATTTATACCTATTTTTGATGCACCATGCCAAAACTATACAAGGTCCCTGAAGTCGCGAGAATGCTAAACCCCCATCGCATCACCATCCTTCAGTGAATATACAACGAGAAGATAAGAGCGATCAGGGTAGGGAAGCTCTGGAT
>JAGGXY010000108.1:0-4591 GCA_021162855.1 Methanobacteriota archaeon | reverse complement strand
GTGAAGCTTGTCACGATCTCGATGAAGCCCTCAACGAGCTCCTCTCTCGGACTCTTACCTAGTCCACCACCTCTCGAGATCCCCATGATCCCTCTGCCTATAAGAGGATACTCTCGCGTAGATTATTCCACGCGCCCCATAACGTGGTTGTTCTTCTCTTAGGCGAAGAAGACGCTTTATCTCGCTCTCGGGGACTCTTCGCTGTCCACCAGGAGTCCTCACAAGCCTTATTCTCCCCTCCATGTCCCATCTTCTCAACGTGCTTACAGAAACACCGAGGATCTTTGCTGCCTCGCCAAGCCTATAGAGTTTCTCGTCTAGTCTTGTGTTAAATTCAACAAATAGTAAATAAGCTCACAATTATTATAAAGTAAAAAGAGGATCATTAAATAAGATGGGGGTATAAGCGTGACGCTAAGTGATCTAAGCACCATAAAAATTCTAGGCGGTTTAGGAGGAATATTTGCCGCTCTTGCGATCATACATTGGGTCTTGGGACTGGTTGGTATTGTACTTCTCGTCGTAGCCTTTTATGGTGCTTCAGAATATTATGAAAATAAGGAGATCTTTAACAATGTTATGAAGTTCCTCGTTTTTTTACTTGTAGCTATGGCTGCTATAATGGGATCAGCAATATATATTGCTCTGAAAGTCTTAGGACACACTATGTGGACGTCTCCCATTGAATGGGAAAGGCAAGGAGCTAGGTATCCACTTGAAGACATAATCCCAGAACTCTATGGTGAGTTCCTAATTGTATTGCTTATGGGGCTAATTATAGGAGTAATATTCTTTATATTGTCTGGGGTCTTCTTCAAGAGAGCTACGGATATCATAGCACATGCTAGTAATGTGTCTCTCTTCTCTGCGGGAGGACTTGTCTACTTAATAGGGGCTATACTAGTTGTAATTGGTATAGGGCTAATACTAATCCTTATAGCATACTTACTGGTGGGTATTGCGTTCTTTATGCTAAAAGAGAAGCCTAAAGAAGAGCAACTGCAGATAACAGAGTTCAACTACTAAGCTTTCCATTGACTTTCAAAGAAACCACAAATACCTCAAAGGATTCTGACATAAAAGTACCGTACTATTAAGCTTAATTTAAGTTTACCATCACTACAATGACCTCAGAACCTCAATAACCTCTAAGGAAAAGTCTATGTTCCTGACACTATGAGTTAATGCTCCAAGACTTATGACATCTATATCCAATTTTGCATATTCGTCAATATTCTCCATAGTTATCCCACCACTGACTTCTATCTTAACTCTATCCCTGAGTCCACGTCTTTTTAACTCCTTGATGACCTTTTCCACATCTTCTGGAGCCATGTTATCCAACATTATCACATCTGCTCCAGCCATTACAGCTTTTATGGCGTCTTCTAAGCTTTCGACTTCCACCTCTATAACCTTGTAATTTGTGTACTCCTTGGCCTTTTTGATCGCTTCTTTCAGTGAAACTATTTTAAGGTGATTATCTTTTATAAGGACAGCATCACTAAGAGAATATCTGTGAGGGTCTCCTCCCCCAATGGCTATTGCCCTCTTGTCAAGTAACCTCAAAAGAGATTTTCTTGTACCCGCAACCTTTACCTTTGGGTTTATTTTCCTAACACGTTCTACAAGCTCCCTCGTCATAGTTGCTATTCCACTCATCCTTCCCATAATGTTCAGAACAGTCCTCTCAAGAAGGAGTATATCCTTCGCAGCTCCCTCAAGAGTCATTATTATGTCTCCAAGCTTGATCTTTTCACCATCATCTTTTATAATTTTATAACGAATTCCAAAGTGCTCAAACAGTGTTTTCGCTTCTAGGACTCCTGCAAGAATACCTTCTGACTTTGATATTATCTCCGCTTTCACGTCACAGTTATCAGGTATTATTACAGCACTAGTTACGTCGCCATAGGGAGCATCTTCCTCAATGAACTTTAAGAGATAATTTACATATAGTTTTTTGTTCATCATTTAATTTTCACCTAATATTTAACATTTCATAAGCTCAAACATCTTCTCTATTGCTCTTCTAGCCTTATTGGCAATTCTTTCTGGAACATGCACCTCGTATCTCTCGTAAAGAAGTGACTCATACACTTTTTGGAGATCTATTGCTTTCATACCATAACAAACAGCATCTTTCCTTCCAGGATAAAATTTCTTGTTTGGATAAAGCTTTGAAAGTCTGTACGTCATTTCTCTCTCAGTGAACACTATCCACTCGTCATGTTCACAAGCTCTTTTCACCATTCCACCAGTAGATGCAATTATATCTGCTAGATCCTGAACTTCAGGTTCACATTCAGGATGTACCATAATCTTAGCATTTGGATACTTTTTCTTTGCCTCTATGATATTTTCTCGCGTAAACATCACGTGCACAAAACAATGTCCAGTCTTAGGCACGGGTATTACTCTTTTTCCAGTCATCCTACTAACATACGCAGCTAAGTTTTTATCTGGGCCAAATATTATAGTATCAGCCTCCAAGCACGAAACAATTTTTGCAGCATTTGCAGAAGTACAGACAACATCTGCATACGCCTTTGCCTCGGCTAGCGTATTGACGTAAAGTACCACAGGAGCCTCAGGATACTGCCTCTTAACCTTGAGTATGTCCTCTACCTTAAGCATCCTTGCCATAGCACAGGTCGCATTCTTGCTTGGGATTAGTACTTTCTTATCGGGATTTAGTATCTTTGCTGTCTCAGCCATGAAATCCACTCCAGCAAAAACTATTATATCAGCATCAACATTAACGGCCTTTTTTGCAAGCTCTAGGCTATCTCCAACAAAGTCAGCAATATCTTGAACTTCAGGAAGTTGGTAGTTATGAGCTAGAATCACCGCGTTCTTCTCTTTCTTTAACTCCTTAATTTTTTCAGTAAGCTCTCCTGCAGCCAACTTACTCACCTATAAACCTCACGTCCTTACCATCATATATAATCCTTTTTGAAAGTTTGTTATCACTATAGGGATAGTCTTCTCTAAAGTGAGCTCCCCTGCTCTCCCTCCTCAGAAGAGCACTCTTTATAACTCCTTCTGCAAGAACTTTTACCCTTGGATCTATCTTAAGCTTAGATATCTCTTTAAGAGCTGTTCTAAGGCTATCTTCACTCCTGATGAGACCCACATAGTTCCACATGATCTCCCTAAGCTCGCCTATGTCATCATTAGAGTATTCAAATGTTTTTACATCTGTGGGTTTTCCCGTACTTTTAGGTTTCTCCCTTGCTATTGTTCTAGCAACCTCAAGACCTCCAACAACACACTCTAGAAGAGAATTACTTGCTAATCTATTTGCCCCATGAAAACCACTCTCTGAAGCTTCTCCTATTACATATAGTCTTTTCACATTTGTTCTGTAGTAAAGGTCTGTAAGAAGCCCTCCAATAGTGTAATGAGCTACAGGCATAATTGGTACTAAGTCACTCTTAGGATCTACGCCTTCAGACACTAGGGATCTATAAACAAATGGGGAGATCTTCTCAAGATCTTTTACCTCTCTGAGATCTAAAAAGACATTTTCTCCGAGTTGTATCCTTTTGAAAATCTCTCTTGAGACGATATCTCGTGTGCTTAATTCATTTACAAATCTATTTCCATTTGAATCCAATATTTTAGCGCCAAACCCTCTTAAAGCCTCTGAAATAAGTACTACACCCTTTTTACCAATAAAAGCTGTTGGATGAAACTGTATAAACTCTAAACTGCTAGCCAGAACACCTTTCATGATGGCATCTCCGATAAGGGCTCCCGTGAGCTCTTCTCTTCCAGAAAAATACTTATATATAGCAGAATATCCGCCAGAAGCCAAAACAACGGCATCAGTCTTTATGAACTCTCCTTCAACAATTATACCAAAGCATTCCTTTTGGTCAATTGCTAGTCCTTCTACCTTTTTGTTAATAATCTCAATACCAAGCTCATTACATGTCCTAAGGAGAGCATCTACGATCCATTTACCTGTTTCACCACTTATTGAGAATACTCTGGTAGTGCTGTGCCCGCCCTCGCGCGTTAGAAGATTAAATTTTACTCCTACAGAAGTCAAGAAATCATAAGCCTCTGTCGACTTAGAAATTACATTCCAGACGGTTTCTGGCACGGCAAGTCCCTTTCCAGATCTTAAGGTATCAACAACATGCTTCAAAAAGGAGTCGTTTGGACCTAACGGTAGGGCTATTCCGGCTTGTGCAAGGTATGAATTTGATCTCGTTTTTCCAAGAGTATAAACAACAGTGTCAAATCCTTTTTTAGTGAGAGAAATTGCTGCTGTTAATCCCGCTATTCCTAGCCCTATAATTGCTATCATTTTAATTACACCCAGAGCTACTTAAATTGCAAAGTATGATTGTATGATCTTAGCTGTTATTGTGTTTGTGCAATATTTAAGTCAAAAGTTTTATATAATTATTAATACAAAAATACGGAACGTTGGGAACGTTTAAATACTACTATTAGGGTTTGATGCAGTTTCTGATTTGTGTAGCATTTAAATGCAATAAAATGGAGAAGTTATATTGGTTAAAAGAGGGGATTGGAAATATTAGGAGTTCATCCGAAGACGTTATAGAGGTGTGCTAGG
>JAGGXY010000123.1:0-8988 GCA_021162855.1 Methanobacteriota archaeon | reverse complement strand
GTGTGATATCGTGCTAATAACCCACAGGGACAGGCTTACACGCTTTGGCTTCGAGTACATCGAGTACTTCTTCAACAGGTTCGGCGTCCGCATAGAAATCGCGATGGACGAAGAGTCCCAGCTATGATTAGCTTTGCTAATTATAGCCGGGAAGAGGAGCAACGCTAGGGGACAGGGAAGCCCAGACCCTTGAGGATCATTCTAAGTGCAAGCACTCCCATGACTATGGAAAAAGCACGCTTAAGAGTCTTGGACTTCATTCTCTTAGCTATTCTTGGTCCCAATTGTGCTCCAATTATAAGCCCTGGTACGAGGAAAATAAGCCAATGCACGAGAACGTTTCCCATGGTATAGTGTTTTAAAGCAGAGCTAATTGATGTGAACACTATACAAAAGCTCGATGTAGCTACTGCATAGTGAATGGGTATTCCAAGGTATGTAAGAGAAGGCACTATTACAATTCCGCCACCAATCCCTAAGAAACCTGACGCCACTCCTGAAAGCACTCCAATAAGTGGAGCAGTCCATAATTTCATTTCCTTTGTCTTTTCCTCTCCTTTGGAGTGTCTTTCAGCGCTTATGAACATCCTTAAAGCTACAAAAGTGAGAACTGCACCGAATATGACCTTAAGAGGTCCAGGATCTACAAAGGATGTAAGATATGCGCCTATGTATGCTCCAAAAATCGCCGTGCCCGTTATCAATGCTCCTATCTTGTATCTTATCCTTCGCTGCCTAGCATAGGCTATTGCAGACGATAGCGATGTAAACACTATCGCTGCTGAGGATGTCCCTATTGCCTGATGTATTTCAACGCCAGATATGTTCAAGAGAGGTACAATAAGAAAACCTCCCCCAAGTCCAAAGAGTGCTGCTAGGGTTCCAATTATAAGACCAAGAACAAAGTAAAGAACATAGCCTATCAAGAGTTCACCTCCAGGAGTGCATCTAAATCTAAAGTTCTGTATACTTCTTGTATACACCCCTAACTTTTTCTACAGGATATTTCCTTTCATTCTTTTCGATCTTTTTTATTATGGCCTTTTCTAGATCGACCTTGAGTTCATTTGATAAAAGAAGAAGATATATCGCAACATCTGCAATTTCCTCCTCTATTTTTTCTTTATATCCAGAATCAGAGAGTTTTTCAAGAATTTCCTCGTCAGTCATCCACTGTAGAAGTTCAAAGAGCTCTCCTATTTCAACAACAAGGGAAAGAGCGAGATTCCTAGGTGTATGGTACTTTCCCCAGTCCCTTTTGTCCCTGAACTCTACAATGAGATCTATGAGATCTTTTATAGATGCCATGATAATACGTCCTCGAATTATAATAAAATAAATTAATTTTAAGGAATTAGATCACTGTGGACTCGATTTTATTGTGCTTGGAATTGTGTCGTATGTGTATTTTGCCTCCCACGAGTACGTCATCTCTAGAGTATTATTTCCCGTAAAGCCTCTAGGTCTCACGATGATCTTTACCCCAAGAGAGAATCCCTCAGTAGCATTTCCACTAGCTCCAGAGTATACTCTTGGGAGTGATTCCTTTGAGATCTTCACAAGAAGTAGTTCTGGCATATCCTTAAAGACATAAGTGGCATTACTCTCATAGATGATCTCCTCTTCGGCTCCTTTATATTTGAGATATATTTTGTAAGTAGTATCAACAGTCACATTGTCAGGATTCTTATAAGCGCTCTCCAGTCGATCCTTAATGACGTTCTTTGGGACCTCAATGAGTATTGCAACGTTGTTTTTCTTGTCCCAAATTGCATAACCTGTCTCGATAATTCCCGCAATTACAATCACAAGTGCAACGCTCATAAGAGTTAATTTAATAATTCTCTCCTTTTTCTCCATAGTGGACCCTCCAGAGATGTTTCTCACTATTTCAAGCATTATACCATGTTTTTCGCTAAAACAATAATCTAATTGCTTTTACCAAACAGGAGCAGTCTTAGATGAGTGCAGACTGTTCTCTCCTCAAAGTGGTTTAAGTAATTTTTCGTAATATTCAACCGCCTTGAGGAGTTCTCCCGTTCTGTCCTCTTTTATTGGGGGACTTCATTGGGGAGTGTTCGGGGGAGTGGGGCTCCCCACATCCTGGTTTGAGCCTCTGCCCTTTCGGGTTTAATCTGCACCCACACCTCGAGCAGGGGCATATTACTTAATGTTCTTTATTGTATTTAAATGTCACACAAATCGGAAACTATGTTGAACCCTTATAGAGTATCTTAGGAATTTTTCTCTGAAGAGCTTTAAGAGAGCCCTTAGGAGTATCTCGCTAGATTTTCAATAGGGCAGGCACTTAAAATAGTTTTCCAAAAGTATATACTGTGAACCATCATCAGCACTCAAAGGCGAGAACCTTGGAGAGAGTGCCTACTAAGATCTTCGATCCATGTATAGAGAGATAAAGAGGAACTCCTGGTATTTCCCTTTCCTCGATGATCTCTCCCTCAGCTGATATCAGGAGCATTTTTCCGCGCCTTTCTTTAGCAGTTATTGCAATGAGTTTATCATCTGTGATAAACTCAAGACCTCGTATATTCTGACTTAGGGTCTTTTCCCATAGCAATGTTAGTGACTCCCTGTCGTAACATTTTAGGGTGTTTTTTCCTTCAGTAAGGCAAACATAACTAGGAGAGCATGCCATAGCAAGAGGTTCGTAAACGCGTATTTGATCCAGGACCTCTAAGTCTGAAAGTGAAGCTCTCACAAGACTACCTCTTGTTATAACGTATACCTCAGAATCAACTGTTCTAGCAATCCTTATGGGATCCTCAAAGTCCTTCACAGAGATCCATTCACCATCTGATACCTTTAGAACACCTATCCTGTTATATACCATTCTTACAAGTACAAGATCCTGACTAATCCTGATCAAGTCGCTCACTATTCCCTGAACTTCCTTTCTCCAGCGGATACTTAAATCCTTTGATATCGAGTATAACACACCACGGAGTTTTCCCTTCATTTCTTTCCACGTCTCATTGACATAATATGATGAAACATAGACATGTCTGGCGCCTTTGATGTCTGTAAGGAATCCCGTTCCTGCAAGAATATATGAGCCAAAATGTAATACAGTGTTCACGGACCCCATCGTTCTATATACCCAAAGGAGATCTTTTCCCTCGAACCACATAAGCGATCCTGGAAAAGAATGACCCACTACGTATTTGTCTTTCCAAAAGTCCATTGCTTGTACTCTCTTCCATGTCCCCTTTGAGATTATCTTCTTTCCAGTATTAGCATCCAAGACACTAAATCCAAACGTTGTACCAACAAGAGCTTTATCTTCCTTTAGCCTTACAAAACTTATTGTGTTCAAGAAAGATTTCGACCATAAAAGCTTCATAGACAGCACCAATCTAATACCTTGTAGGATTATCACTTCTGAAAATGAATAATGGATGATCCCTTAAGAATCACCTTTAAACTGTATCTTGTTAGATAAGTAGCATACTTTGAACTATAAAAGTTGCTATAATCTTCAAATAAGGTTTAAAAACACTCATTTGTGGTCAAACCAAGCAGGACGATAGAATGTAAGCCAGAGAAAAGTGAAAAAAGAGAGAACGTTAGGACTCCTCGATCTTGTACTTAAGTCCAAGGTTATACACAAAGTATAATGCTGCGAGCATTGTTATGAATCCTAGTACCTCTGGAACATATGCTACTCCTGCTCTTGTTGCTGCATATGCAAGTCCTCCAAGGACGAGGAATATCAAAGTCATAACTGCTGGCATTTGTGCTTTCCTTATGGCAAATATTACAAGGAATATCACTGCGATTATTACACCTGTCAGGAATATCCAGTTGCTAGATATTGCTGATATAACTAGTCCTGCAATGACAATTCCTGCTAGGGCTTCTCCAGCAATTAGCCCTGCGGCAGATATTACTCCAGGATCTACTTCTGAAACCACTTTCTTCTTCTTTTCTACAATGTATTTGACTATACCACCGATGAGTATTGGTACTGCAAGTCCTATTGGCAAGTAGATTCCAACAGCTACTGGCATTACAGGAGTCCTGAATCTTGCCTTCTTTGCGGCGAGTATTTCATCCAGCACTATGAATATTATTGCTATTATGATACCTATCACGAACATATTCATGTCCAAGGTTCCCTCGAAGATCCCCTTAGATATGCTTGCCATAAGGTTTGCCTGTGGGGCTGGAAGTTCTTTACTACCTATAACATATGCCTTGTGTAGCATGTTCAACACTGGTGCCATCACAAACGCGGCAGCAAATGTTCCAACGATTTCCATAGCCTGCTGTTTCCAAGGAGTTGCTCCCACAATGTGACCTGTTGCTAGATCTTGCATAACATCTCCGGCAATTGCTGCCGCACTACAGATGACTGCAGCTACAAGTATTGTAGCTGCAGCACCTTCAATACCCCTGAGACCAACAGCATACTTAAGCAGTAGTGCAGTGATTATCAGAGTCATTATCGTTATCCCAGAAACGGGGTTATTCGAGGATCCAACGATACCAGCAAGGTATGCTGCTATGGACGAAGCGAGGAATCCTACAAGAATCATTATGACTGCTGCGACTATCGTGGATCCAATGCTTACTCCTCCAGTAATACCGACATATTTGTCAAGGATATACCAGTAGAACACAGCCAGTGGAACGATAAATGCTATAGTTAAGCCTAATGTGTATGTCATAGGCATGTCGTGTTCTGTCCTGAGAACTTCTTCTCCAGCGGCTCTCATTTTCGCTGCTCTTATACCTCCCCTTATACCGGAGGCAATTGGCTTTCTGAGCTTTATAATGCTCCAGAGACCTCCTACAAGCATCGTACCAGCGCCGACAAGTCTGATCTTAGCACTCCACACAGAATATGCTAGATCTATTGGATTACTTGTTCCATAGGTGTTTATTACATTCTCAAGTCCTTGGTGTGCTATGTATGCTGGTATAAGAATAAACCAAGCTATTGCGCCTCCTATGAATACCAAGATTGCTATGTTAAGCCCAACTATGTATCCAACAGCTCCTAGGGCTACTGAGAGATCTGAACCAAAGAATGCTAAGCTTCCTCCAATGAACTTAGCAACCTCAAGAGACCCTGCCCAAGCACGTCCCGTGAAGAACTTGTATACAGCTCCCAGTATTCCTCCATATAGTATTGGTGCTGCGTAGACTCCACCCTTATCTCCAGCAATTAGGACGTCAGCACATGCAGTACCTTCTGGATATGGAAGTCTCTCTTCTACGATGAATGCTCTTCTGGTGATTATTGTGTATAATGTTCCTAGGGAGCCTCCCAAAGCTGCTATTATTGTAACTATGGCATATGGGAACCCAGTCCAATATCCCATAAGAACAAGCGCGGGTATTGTAAATATAACTCCTGCCGCCAATGCCTCACCAGATGATGCTGCTGTTTGTACTATGTTGTTCTCTAGTATATTTGCCCTGAGTTTTCCTCCCCTAAGAATTGCCATCGAAATAACTGCCGCTGGAATACTAGCACTTATGGTCATTCCAGCGTATAGTCCAAGATACACGTTAGCAGCACCTAGAACTATAGCGAGAATTATTCCGAGGATTATAGCCTTTATGGTTATCTCAGGAAGGCTCTTCTCTGGAGGTACATAGGGCTTCATCTCTCCAGCAGCCATTAATCGATCACCTAAAAATATTATTTATTGTATACTTCCTCTGAATTATTTGCTAATCTGACTTATAAAACTATTGAAAAATTCACAATTGGCATCCTATAGCATTTCACTTTACAAGTGCTAACACTTCAATATTTGATAACACCAAGAATAAGGTGATCCTCTAGATCTTAACAATAATATCATGCCAAGACCGCTCACGTTACCCTGACTAGAAGCGCAAACAAAAATGTACACACAAAAGCTTTATGATAGTTCAGAATTGGAATTGCTATTGGTAGATGATTACTTGAGGATCCTGTCATAGTATGTTGAGGTGTTAAAATTGGTGGAAATAATTGACACAACGTTCAGAGACGCCCATCAGTCATTGATAGCAACGAGAATGCGCACGGAGGACATGCTTGCTATAGCCGACGACATGGATAAGATAGGCTTTTATTCTATGGAAGTATGGGGCGGCGCTACTTTTGACGTTGCACTTAGGTTCCTTAAGGAGGATCCTTGGGAAAGACTAAAACTTCTTAGGGAGAAGATCAGAAGGACAAAACTTCAAATGCTACTCAGAGGACAGAACCTTGTAGGGTATAGACACTATCCAGATGATGTCGTAGAGAAGTTCGTGGAACTAGCGCATAAAAACGGTATAGACATTTTTAGAGTCTTCGATGCACTTAACGATGTCAGAAACATGAAGGTTGCTATAAAAAAGGCAAAAGAAGTTGGAGCAGAAGTCCAAGGTTCTATATGCTACACCACGGGGCCCGTGTTTACCATAGAGTACTATGTAAAAAAGGCCGAGGAACTGTTGTCCATAGGTGCAGATTACATCACGATAAAGGACATGGCAGGATTATTGGATCCATATATGGCCTATGATCTGGTTAAAGAGATCAAAAATGAACTTAAAACGAAGGTAAACGTTCACACACACTCCACTAGTGGTATGGCCATTGCAACCTACTTAAAGGCTGTGGAGGCAGGTGCAGATTATATAGATACTGCAATAAGCCCCCTTGCCTTTGGGACTGCACAGCCTGGCATACAGACATTGTATCATAGCCTTCCAGAAGGCAAGAGGCCAAAACTAGACATGAAGAGGGTTCATAAGATATCCCGGTACTTAGAGAAACTCCTAGAGGAGAAATACAAAGAGTTCCTCAATATAAGAGTATTAGGAGTAGACCCAAATGTGTTAGTGCACCAAATTCCTGGAGGTATGTACTCAAACCTCATAAAACAACTAAGAGATCTTAATAAATTGGACAAGCTCGATGAAGTGCTAGAGGAAGTTCCTAAAGTAAGAGAGGACTTAGGATACCCTCCCCTAGTAACCCCCACATCACAAATAGTCGGAATCCAAGCAGTTTTTAACGTCCTTTTTGGACGATATAAAAGGATCACAAAGGAAACAAAGGACTATGTGAAGGGGATGTATGGAAGACCTCCTGCCCCTATAAGGGAAGAGATCATAAAGCTCATACTTGGCGAAGAAAAACCAATAGAGACTCGACCTGCAGATCTCCTTGAGCCTATGCTGGAAAAGGCTAAAAAAGAGCTCATGGAGAAAGGGTATCTCGAAAAGGAAGAAGATGTTCTAAGCTATTGTATCTTTCCCCAAGTGGCCTTAGAGTTCTTCGAATATAGAAAAAAGACTAAAAAGAAGGCCATAACAGAGAGAAATTTACTCTTTGAAGACCTTAAGGGAAAAACTATGAAAATAAAGATCAATGGAAAGACGTATGAAATTACGTTTAAGGACATCGAGATAATTAAATGACAGCGTTTATTCCTATGCATCCTCCTCCATTAATTATTTATACCTAATATTTCTAGGACTTTTTTTGCAGCACTTACACCGTTTTCCACGTAGTATAGCTCTGCAGTCTTCCTTGAGTCAATGTACCTTCCGAAGCATTCTGCGATCTTGTCAGTATCATATCCAGATTTAACTATCACTACGGGTTTTCCGTAATCATACGCCATGAAGACTTCTATCATGCTTCCAATCCTACCACCCATGACAACTAGGACATCACTTGTTCTACAAATGATCGTGCTCCTAGACACAAATCCTATATCCGTCTGTACTATTATTGCATTCCTTCTCCTCGGAGGCATAATGTGCGCTTCAGTTGGCAACATGAATATTACAACAAACCCCCTCTCAAGCGCGTGATCAGCGATGACTTTCATAAGTCCCCAGTAGCCTCCAAGCACTATGAAGATTTTGTCCTTGCATCTCTCTAGTTCCTTTAAGAACTCCATTGCGTTCTCAACAGATTTGTTACTAGGCTCCTCACTAATAGCAGCTATCCCAACATAGTATACATGCTCCTTTTTCATAAGCCTCCCTCTGCCAATATTACTATACGCATCTACTTCAAAAATCTAGAAACCTAAATATGGTGTTTAAATATTGACCAACTTAAGTTCTTAAAACCTAGAAGTAAAGATATGCACAACGGTCTTGTTTGAATCAAAGAAATGACAGATCTAAGGTCAGATCGCACAAATGAATAAAAATATAAAGAAAACAGAAGGATCAAAGTAGGGTTATTCTCATATTATCAGGAGTTTCAATGTTCACGTTCTCTGGAGTCTCCTTGTGAAGCTCCTTAGAGGTGCTTTCAATTACTGTAACGAGGCCTACAAGTGGATCCTTTGGTAGGCTTGGTGTATCTGGTCCGAAGAAGAACTCACGAAGAGCCCTTGGTAACATGGAGTATAGCTTAGGTATGACCTTCGCTCCAATACTTAGGCTTATCGTGGTGGTAATACTGTTCCTATTTGATATCACTATAACAGCGTCTCCTCCTAGCTTCAGCTTGTTTATGTCAACACTATTAACATCCTTATACACTGCTATGGCCTTGAATGGTTTGTTCTCTAGGAAGTTCTTGTACTCTTCTATAGGTATAACGTATACGTCAAACCTCACACCGTCCTCTGGAAGCCTGTTCACTAGCTTGTAACCATATACATCATACAACACTGCAATCCACGTTGGGGCAATCTGATATGCCTCGTTAACTCTTATTTTCATGTTCAGCAGTGCTGTATAGCTCTCAGGCTCACTCACAGCGTATATCTGATCAAGATATGGAATTTCGTCGTCTATTACCACAGTGTATGTGTAATCACCAGCTTTAGGTAGATATATCTTGAACATCGTTGAGCCAAGTCTGCTCGTGACGACTATTGTGAAGTTCTGTGTCCTGTTAATTCCGACATTTGGCAGGTAAACGTAACCGTTCATATCAGTAAGCTTTGGAATTGCTATGTATGGGGCTGAGTCATATCCGGCCTCTATGGTCACGTGTCCCCCAGGCTCACTCTT
>JAGGXY010000003.1:0-2529 GCA_021162855.1 Methanobacteriota archaeon | reverse complement strand
CCTAGCACACCTCTATAACGTCTTCGGATGAACTCCTAATATTTCCAATCCCCTCTTTTAACCAATATAACTTCTCCATTTTATTGCATTTAAATGCTACACAAATCAGAAACTGCATCAAACCCTATTCACGCTCTATGGATGAAGAAATTGGTACATCATTTTAATTTAAACCTATATATTTTTGTGCATATTTGGATATTTCTTTGTTATTAATTCTCCAAATGTAGGAACCTATGAGAGATCACTAGCATCTTGGGCACTTCTTAGTTTATTGCAGAACTACCATTATTCGTTTATAACATAGCACTCACATTTCGAGAGACTATTTCGTTAGATAAGTACAATAGTATTTTAGGCAATCATGGAAACATTTAAATGAGGGAGGAATAGTTAGATGAATCGCCTCCATAACGGCAGGATAGCCATCAGGGACAGGAGGATAATGCTAATCCCACGCAAGGCCGCCCCCCAATGGCGCGCTGATCATGATGAGGCGTGGAAGGGAAAAGCCCGCGTGCACTTCACAAGTTTCCCTCGTTATCCAAGTATAAGGTGCGGGCGACCACTAGCTTTAAAGCCGAGAAAGAATGTTAGAGTGAAGAGTAAAATAAATGATGTTACAACACCATAATAATGTTGAAGCCCGCTCTAAAGTGCCAGCAGAGGATAGGAGGGTTCCGATGACGGCTGGTCCCCCTCGCGGGCTACATCATACCTACAAGGATACATAAAAACTTAGGTATTAATTCTTGCCTGATATCGCAGAGAAAATTTCACCGTACTTCATGATAGGGTGCTTGACATGAACCCTCAAAAGGAGGATATGTTCCATAAGTTTCTTGATGATCTTAAAATTGGTGGAATGAGCCCACATACAGTAAGAATGTACAGCTACTTCGTAAGGAAATATTTAGAGTGGACAGATGAGTTCACACTTGAAAGTGTGAAGAGATTTTTAAGGCACCTTTTATTGGATCTTGAATATAAGAACAATTCCATATACCTCGCAACGATGGCATTGAAGAAGTTCTTTGAGACTATAGGATATACTGAAATAGCAAACACAATAGAACCCCCAAAAAGACCAAAAAATCTTCCTAAGTACCTCACGGAAAGGGAAATCGGCGCAATACTCAAGAAAGCGAAGGAAAATAACAAAAGAGATTATTTAATCTTAGCAGTATTAGCATATACTGGAATACGCGTTAGTGAACTGTGTAACCTCCGTGTAGAAGATGTGGACACGGTACGTAGGATTATACACATAAGGGGTGGTAAGGGGTCAAAGGATCGGATTGTGATAATACCACCTCATCTATCAGAAGAGCTTGAACAATATATTAGAGAAAATAACATGCTTACAGGCCCACTTTTTCCTGGAAAATCTGATAAAAATGGAATAACGCCTAGAACTGTACAAAGACTAGTCAAAAAATATGCAAAGATGTGTAATATAACAAAAGAAGTAACTCCACACGTCTTTAGGCATTCCTTTGCAACCAATATGTTAAGAAGAGGGGCTGATATAAGATATATACAAAGGCTCCTTGGACATTCGTCGCTTTCAACAACTGAAGTCTATACACATCTGAGCGAAGCAGATTTAATCATAGTATACGATAAGACGCATCCGAAGTATGAGCTTTGAACAAACTTATATTTAATTGGCTTGTTAATAACATCTTTCTTTTATTTAAGAAACAGACAGGACGATAGAAACTTGATCCCCTCTCCCCGCCTTAAAAGGCGAGACTTTCTTAGCGACATTTTTGTAAATACGCTTACAGTTGTTTCTGGAGATTTTTAACTGTGGAATGATTCACAGTATATCATGCACCTAGCAATATTGGTGCACGAAATGCGTTAGGCCAATTAAAAGTAAATTAAAAGTAAATGGAAAGATTTTGAAATATCCAAGCAATCCTATAAATATTTAATATCAATAAGGTTTTATTGTAAACCCTCATAGAACTTGTGTTCGTGAACTCTTCAAAAGTAATGAGCACCAAAATCTTTACGGAGGAAGAGGTGATAATTATTCCAAAGATGCTTAAGTTAAATGAACGATACTGTAAGGGGTGTTACCTCTGCATATACGTTTGCCCTAAAAAGGTCTTCGATCTAAGCGATAAACCTAACCTCTATGGGGTGTACTCTCCAAAAATTGTAAGAAGAGAAGATTGCATTGACTACAAGAATATGCTCGAAGACAAGAGGTCTCTATGTAGCTTATGCGTTGTAACATGTCCAGATCAAGCACTGTGGTGGGAGGAGGTTCCATGAGACCCCTTGAGCCTGGTGTTTATTTTTTGATGGGTGATGTTGCTGCTGGTGTTGGTGCTATTCTTGCTGGTTGTGATTTTTTTGCTGGTTATCCTATTACTCCAGCGAGTGAGATCATGGAATTCATGGCTGAGACACTCCCCAAGGTTGGTGGGACATTCATACAAATGGAGGACGAGATCGGAAGCATTGCAACAATAATAGGAGCATCATGGGCAGGAAAAAAGGCAATGACAGCAACAT
>JAGGXY010000012.1:0-21501 GCA_021162855.1 Methanobacteriota archaeon | reverse complement strand
TATTGCCATAATCCTGTAGTTGTTTTCTCTCTTCATTTGTGAGCTTCTCAGTTTTACAATAATGCTAAGGATTCTCGAGGCCTCTTTCAAAGTATAATGCCTCTCCATACTAGCCACAACAATTACAAAATGCCACTAAGAAAGCCTTGCATTTCAATGTGGGGATGAATTAGGGGAGGATCGCCAAGTGGTTGCCTGCGTGCTGCATTTGATTAACTATGAAAACTTGTGAAATGCACGCGGGCTTCCTCCTCAGCCACTTCATCTTTATCCATGGCTCATCGGGAGCGACATTGGCAGGTACCACGGGACCCGCCTTACGTGGGATTAGTATTATCGCCTCTGCTGGCTATTTTGCCGTCATCGGGGCGGTTCGTCTAGTATTCTCTTCCCTCCCTTATTTAAATGTCTCGTTTTCAGGATTACCAAAAATACCATTGTACTTATCTAACGAAATAGTCTAACGGGGTGCTAGCAAGCCCCGAGCTACCGAGGTCGCATCCTCTGGTAGCCCGGACCTCCCCGCAAAGAATCCTCGCACTTCAGAGCGAGGAGGAGGTCAATATAGCCAGGAAGACTAGTAACGCTAAAAATTCTCAAGCCTAACTTAGATAGTATGATATGTGCATGCTCTGACCCTCCCCGCATTAAAGGGCGAGGCTTTCAGCCCGCAAGGGAGATGAATGAAAATCATCGAGAAGATGACATGTGAAAAGATAAATTATTGATAATCATTTCTTGAGCTCTTGTAAAGCTTGTCTTATGAAACATATGTGAATAAAAAACTTCTTTTAGTAGTAGTGTAGTAGTAAGCTATATGTCCTGGTAATTGAATCCTATGCCATGATCATAGGCTTTTTGAGGTGATATATATCATATGAGGATTATATACATGGACAATCAAAAGACGACAAGAATAGATGAAGAAGTGTTTAAAGCTATGGTTCCGTACCTTACAGAGAAGTATGGAGTTCCTATGGGGGAATTCGGGCACAGGTTTGAGGAGGAAGCATTAGAAGCGATAGAGACTTCTAGGGAGATTGTAGCTAGAGCAATAAATGCAAGTCCTGAAGAGATAGTGTTCACGTTCAGCGATATAGACTCTGACAATATAGCAATAAAGGGCAGGGCATTCTCCTCAAGAAACAAAGGAACGATAGTATCCTCTAAGATCGAGAAGAAATCCATATTAGACTCCCTTAGGCATCTTAGGGACTTTGGTTATGAATATAAGTTTGTGGATGTGGACAATGAAGGATTTATAAAAATAGAGGAGCTAGATTCTGCAGCAAAGAATGCAAGTATAATAGCAACTCATCTTGGGAATCACGAGATAGGAACTATACAAGACGTGAGAGCAATTTCGGACATAGCAGAGGATAGGGATGTACATCTTCACCTGGACGCCTCTCATGCATTCCTTAAGGTTCCCATAGACGTGGAGAGAATAAACATAGATACTATGACCCTTTCCTCACATCTTATTCATGGTCCTAAAGGTGTCAGTGCACTTTTCGTTAGGGAAGGTGTCAAATTAAAACCAATAATAACAGGAGGGCCTAGAGAAAAGGGATTATCTCCTGGAGAGCCGAGTGTTGCGAATATTGTTGGGTTTGGGAAAGCAGTTGAGATCTGGGACTGGAAAGATGTGGAGAAGATGAGAAAACTCAGGGATATGCTTATAGAGAAGTTATTGTCTGAGATTCCTGAGACATATCTTAATGGACCAAGAGGAAATAAGAGATTGCCTAATAATGTAAACGTAAGTTTCATGAGAGTAGAGGGAGAATCCATATTACTTCAGGCAGATGCTAGAGGTCTCGTTATCTCCACAGGATCTGCGTGTTACAGTCAAGAACTTGAACCTAGTTACGTGATAATGGCCATAAGAGGCAAATATGAGTTCGCACATGGATCCATAAGACTCTCCTTGAGCAAGTATAATACTGAAGAAGACGTTGTGGATGCTGTGAGAATATTAAAAGAAGTCGTTGAAAACCTTAGAAAGATAAGTCCACTTTGAGGTGGATCATATGGCAAAATATACACTGGATTGCAGAGGAGAGCAGTGTCCTAGACCTTTATATAGGGTCAAGAGGCTTGTTAGGATCATAGATCGCGGAGATATCGTGGAAGTTATTGGAGATGATGAGAAATCAAAGGGTGAAATAACCCTAGCAATAGAGGGAATGGAGTACGAAATACTAGAAGTGGAAGATCTTGAAGGAAACGTCTGGAGAATAACCTTTAAGAAGGGATGAAGATGACAGCAGTGAAAGGTTTTGAGGTAAGCGACGAATGGAAAAGGATAGGGTATACTAAGCTTGTCTTAGATCATTTTAGGAATCCTAGGAACGTGGGTGTCATAGAAAATCCAACAGTTTCCGTAAGGGTGGGAAGCGTCGCCTGTGGTGATATGATAAAAATATACATGGTCATTGAGGATGACATCATAAAGGACGTGAAGTACCAGTCTTATGGTTGTGCAGCGAACATAGCTACTGCTTCGATAACGTCAGAGCTTATAAAGGGAAAACACGTAGATCAAGTTAAGGACTTTAAGTTCGATGATATAGTGAAGGCTCTTGGAGGGCTTCCGAGAACAAAGTATCACTGTGCAGTACTTGCAGATCAGGCAGTGAAAGCATGTATAGCAAAGTACGAAGTAATGAAAGGTAGAAGAGAGCTCAGTGAAGGTTTAATAAGGCTCTTATTAAGCGGTGTCATAGATCCTATGACAGGAGGTGGCGCAATGTACGAGAACGTTCTTAGGATCGTTGAATTCGATAAGGAGAGGAAAAAACTGGTCCTAGAAATAGACGGGAATCCAGAGGATGAAGCAGACAAGGACATAGAGGATCAAGCTAGAGAAGCCTTAAGTGGACTTTCAGTAAGTCTAGAGTTCAGATATACTGGAAGAAATCGCAAAGGGGAGTTCAAGATCGAGTGATCTTGGATTTGAGCACTAGTGGGAAGATTTCTTCTCCAATTCTTTTCGCTAGATCCTCCTCAATGACGTCCCTTATAAGAATCTTTCCTGTTGGGAACACGGCTATTGTATGTTCTTTAGACGCTATTAATATCCCTTTGCTCTTTTTCTTGATCTTCCATCCTTTTTCTGCAAGCTTTTCTGCTAGTATTTCAAGGTTAACTCTTATTGTTTCCTTTGGGACTATATAGTACGATCTAGAAGAAGGGCAGGCTGTTCCTATAAACATCTCGCCGCTCATAGCTCTGATAACACCTCCAGCATCCTCTCCACTTCTTCTATAGTATTATAGCAATGATATGAGGCCCTTACAGTCCCATTGACACCTATCTTCTTCATGAGTGGCATACAACAATGATGTCCTGATCTGACTGCTATATTATACTCGTCGAGATACGCTGCTACTTCGTGTGGTGTATAACCTGAAATGTTGAATGACACTACGCCTATCCTCTTAGACGGATCATGAGTTCCATAAACCTCTATACCTAGATCTCTCAGGCCCTTTATCGTAATTTCAGCAAGTTTTCTTTCGTATTTTTCTATCCTTTCAAGACCTATTTTAGATACATATTCTATACCAGCTCTTAAACCTATAGCACCACCTATGTCAGGTGTTCCAGCCTCGTATCTCTCAGGCCCTTTTATAAGTTTAAAGGATTCATAGCTCACGTCTTCTATGGTGCCTCCCCCTATGAAGGGGGGCTCAAATTCTGATTGTATATCTTCTTTCACGTATAGTACTCCAATGCCAGTAGGTCCCATGACACCCTTATGTCCCGAAAACGCTAGAAAGTCTGCTCCTATATCGCAGGCATTCAGTGGCATGTGACCCGCTGCTTGTGCAGCGTCCACGACAAAATATGCTCCGGCAGAATGTGCAAGTTTAGAGAGCTCTTTGACAGGTTGTATAGTTCCAAAAACATTTGACACGTAGGTAATAGATACTACTTTTGTGCTTTCGTCTATTTTCTCCTTAGCGTCCTCTACGTCTATTATTCCATTAACTTCTCTGATGAATTCGACCTTTATTCCAAGCTTTTTTACAAGTCTTGTCCATATTATGAGATTAGAGTGATGTTCTAACTGACTTACTACTACCTTATCTCCAGGTCTCAGATCGATTCCATAAGGGATCCAATTGAGACCCTCCGAGGTGTTTCTCACGAATATTACCTCATGAGTTTTTGCGCCTATGAACTTAGCGACCACTTCTCTTGCTTTCTCATATTCTTCCGTTGCTCTCATGGAGAGTTTGTGAACACCTCTATGAACATTTGCTCTATACTCAAGATAGTACTCCATCATGGCATCTATAACGGGTTTTGGAGTTAGGGATGTAGCAGCATTATCAAAGTATATAATTTTAGAGGTTATAGGAACATCTTTTCGAATGTCATCTGGTATTTTCATTATAGATCACCCCCTGAACTAACATACCAAAAATAAGATTTTAGCTTTTATCTATTTTTAATCAGAGGTGTGATTCTAGCCCTAAGCTAGTGGTTAAAGAGAGCTACTATGAAAGCTATACTTTTAATACAAGGATACTCTCTCAATAATGACTTTTGTGGCAATGCAATTTAATCACTTTAACTAATCATCAAGTTTTTGGGAGAGCGTTGTTCTCAAACTTTGATATCTTCTCCTAGGATGAGGTTGTTTCGTGAATGGTAAAAAGTATAAAATTCAGCATCTACTATCCTTTACAATTCTTAAACATTCTTAGGGCTTATCTCATTATAATGTAGCAATCCCCGATATGTGGGGTTCTAAGCCCGAATGGGAACGCTAAAGCCTCCGAGGATATGGGGCTCGCATGCCTCCCAAAGCCCTCCAATGAAGGCTCTTGCTGGAGGAGGGAAGGTCCTCCGCTACGATAGTCTCGCGTGCTCCAAAAGTAATGGATACCCAGAACAGTTTAGCTATTAGGGCCTATCCTAAAGGACAATACTTTCCCATTGGCTAACTGTAAGCTATAAAGCTGTTGTCACAATTTAATAACTAAGGCTATGATGAGTAATGGGCGAGCTGATGAATGATGAGTTCACGACGCTCTGAGCCATCGTTAAGCAAGTTATCGGTTATAACTGGCAAAATAAATAGGGATACAATGACACTGCTCATCATAATTCTTTTTGCTGTTGTCCTTAGGGTCATTGGAATATCCTGGAGACCTATTTCGAATGATGAGGCGTCTCACATATACTTTGGACTTGAGGTTCTCAAGGGAAAGTACGCTTACGATCCGGAATATCACGGACCCCTAGAACATTACGTGATAGCTCTTACAATATTAATCCTAAAGGGTTGGATAATGAAGGATCCATTCGTGCTTGTTTGGGCTGTTAGGCTCTCTTATACAGTTTTTTCTTTGATTATGATAGTTGTCGTTTATGTGTTCTTTAGAGACTACTTGGGAAAGCTTGGATCTATTATAGCAGCCCTACTATTTTCGATATCTCCTGAATTCCTTTATTATTCAAGGTTTGCACATGAAGACATAATATCAGTATCTTTTGCCGTGATGACATTCATATTTGCTTATAGGTTTTATATGGATAGACAGATGAAGTATTTATATGCGTCATTTTTGACGTTCGCTCTTCTTTTTGCTACGAAGGAAAACTGGTTGTTATATCTTGGGATCTGGATGTCATACGTAATCGTTATAGTGCTCATAGAAGAACTTCTAATAAAAGAAAAGAAGGATACTTTGTTCTCAAGAGTATGGAGATTTATTTCTGAGACATTCATTAGGAGCGATGTCACAGAGGATGGAACAATTATATATAGACTTAAAAGGGATACGTTAAAGCATCTTCTCATAGCGTTTGTGCTGAGCTTTTTAGTAGCCTTTGCTATGTATAGTTACTTCGTATATCCTGAGAAGTTCGTTGAGGCTCTCCTAGGACCGTTTCACTGGGTTAAGAGACATCATGCTCCCAGAATCATTGGGCCTCTTTACTACTGGTTCGATAGGATATGGCTTTATGAGCTATTCTTGCTACCTGGGATTATTCTGGCTATCAAGAAGCACAGGGACTACGTCTCTGAGATGTTGTTGTGGTGGTTTGTGATATCATTTGTAGGGTACTCTTACATGCAGGAGAAACTCCCAAGACTGATGATGCATATAACGGCGCCAGCAATATTACTCGTTTCAAAGTACCTCGGTGGGGTCTTCAGTGACTTTGGAAAAGTCCTAAGGAAGGAACTATCTTCTAAAGATTCCCTAAGGATTTCATTAGTGTCATGTTTATTTATAATTCTTTTAATTATCTCGGCTTATCAGTCTGTTTTGCTTAATTATATAAATTACGATGATGTGAGAGAGCCTTTGATATATGCAAGACTTACTAGAGAATGGCAGGACGTTTATAGGACAATAGAAAAGATATACTCCGAAAAGGGATCAGTGAGGGTACTCATAGTCTGGGAAGAGGGTGATTACGGACTTTGGCCGATATTGTTCTGGCTATATTACGTAGAAAAGGATTTCAGGGAGATAAATGTGTCATATGTAAAGATGTATGAAAGTGGAGTATTGAATACTCCCGAAGTAGAGAAATACGACATAATAATATGTTATTCAAGCAAAGACCAAGGAAAAATTCATGGATTTAAGCTCATGGGAAGGTTCATAGTTTTAAAGTGGATATTTCATGAAAAATGGACAACAGAGACGACCTTAGAGGGATTCATACAAGATTTCTCTCACTATCTTAACCCGAGGTTCTACTTCCTCAGAGAGTATGATTCTAGCAAGATTGAAACCTTAGAGTATTGGGCTGCTGTCTATTTGAAAGAAAGATAATAATTAGGTGAATGATCGTGAGAAGCAATATTAGTCGCTCTTCGATCATAAAATTCGTAATATCAGCAATTTTAATAGTGTTTTTCGTGTTAACAGTAATTCCCCAAGAAGGAATCCTAGTATATGTATCTCAGGATAATGTGAATAAACTTTTCCTTAAGGTAATAAGTCCTCTTTCAGAGATTTCAAATATAAATATCATTGAAAAGGAAAAATTAGCTGAGAAGCTTAATTATATTGTGAAAAAGTCTCTCACAGGAAACTACACTAAGAAGGTAATAGTTGTAGATCACGTTTCTGATGAATACTTAAATAAATTTGAAAGTATCACAACAGCGCTAAAGGGCTATGATTTTGAAGAGCAAGATTTATGGGATCTTATAGGATATAAGATCTCTCAGATAGTATTAATAGCAATCTTTCTTGCCCTTGTGATCAAGTATTTTAGGGAAAGGAAAATGTACATGACTGTATACTTAAGCATACTCCCTGCTGGTATAGTTCCTGCAAAGTATTTTCCTTTACTCTTTACTTCCATATTCGTAATAGTTACATTGGGATCACGAATATATAGGTCCCAGACGATCAGAAGAACATATAAGGAACTTAGAGAGGTTAGTAAAGAGCCCTTTGATTATGTCGTTCTTGTATCGGTTGTTTTAGCACTTATTGCATTAATAAGAGTAGAGACGAGCTATGTAATTATCTTAACAAGGCTAATCGGAGCTGGAATTTTAACAGGAATTCTCATATTATTTAACATCTCACAAGCCTACAGAAATCTATCGCTTGTTGGCCTAGTGGGATCTATATTGTCGTTTATTCTTAAGTCCAGTATGGTTGGATATTACTATGGATTGGATTTTGGATTTCGCATTCTAATGATAATTTTAGGATCATGGCTCATAGACCACAGTAGGGGTATTATGAAGATCGTGAATGGGACGGGTTTATTTATCATTGCGTATGTCTGAAGGGCTATATAACTTATCGAGCTCTTCTCCAAGATATTCCTTGATGATCTTATTATTTTCGTATTTAAGTACAATTCCTACTCCATGTCTTGATACAATGCCTATCCTATGAACCTCAACTCCACTCTTTTCCATATCGCTTAAGAAGTCATCTTCGAGCTCCTGAGGAATAGTCATTATCAGAGTTCCAGAAGATATAAGCTTAGCTGGGTCTAGACCAAGAGTGTTACATATAGTTCTCGTCTCTTCCCTTATTGGGATGTGATCTACTATGATCATATGATTAGAAGCGATTGATACCTCGAGAAGGGCTCCTAGAACTCCTCCTTCAGTAGCGTCGTGCATGGATGTTGCATATTTAGCTCCTATCATTGCCTCTTTGAGGATAGATATTTCCCATATGAACTTCTTAGCCCTCTTGATAATGTCCTCAGGAATACCTTTCTCGGCACACAGCTCTTCGAAATCGTGTGCTATTATGGCTGTTCCTTCGATACCTGCTCCCTTGGATATGTATACGAGATCACCTTCTCGTGCACCAGATGTCGTGATGATCCTTTCTGCTAGTCCCATTGCGGTAGAAGATACTACAGTCCTAGTTATTCCGGGAGTTATTTCCGTGTGTCCTCCTATAAGCGATAAACCAAGCTCCTTTGAGTATTTGATAATGTCTCTTAACGTACTCTTTGCTTCATCCTCTGAATACGCTAATATCGTTGATAGGATCCACTTAGGCTTTGCACCAGATGTCGCGACGTCATTTGATGGGACAACTACTGAGTACCAACCTATAAGCTTCGATGCACCTGTTATGGGATCACTGTGGATCACAAGGTAGTGATTTCCAAGTTTTAATGCAGCAAAGTCTTCTCCCACCCTTGGACCTATGGCAACATTCTCGTCAAGCTCTATTAAATCAAGGAGGTCTCTGAGCGCATGTGGGGATAACTTCATTTTGAAGCACCCTTATAACAACGTGCTGAGAGGGCCTCGTTCTTCGAGATGGAGTAAATCATATTTAAAGATACTATTTCGTATATTACTCAAAGTTAATATATCTCTTTGTTGATAATATAACGATAATCGATATATCTAAAAAAGATACTATGCAGGGGAGCACGTATGAGTTCAGTAGAGATTGACAGGACTAAATGTCTTCTTTGTGGTGCATGTGTGGGATCATGTCCTTTTTTGGCATTAGAACTGCTAGAGACCTACGTGGAGTGGTATGAAGACAAGTGTACTTTCTGTGGGATTTGCGAAAAGGCATGTCCAGTGGGTGCTATAATAATCAGGAGGTGAATGTGATGTTCAAGAGCAGATATGACGTCATTGTCATTGGAGCAGGTCCAGCAGGGTCATCAGCAGCATATGTAGCAGCAAAAAAAGGTCTAGAGGTGCTTCTTATAGAAAAAAGGGCGGAAGTTGGGAGTCCAATTAGGTGTGCAGAGGGCGTTGGTAAGGAGGGCCTAGAGGATCTTGGAATCTCTCCAAAGAGTGAATGGGTGGCTAATGAAGTTAAGGGTGCGAGGATATATGCACCTTCTGGCGATTACATAACCTTAGAAGCGTCTATGGCAGGAGCAGAAGTGGGTTATGTCCTTTATAGAGACAAGTTTGATCAGTATCTGGCCAAGATGGCTGTGGACGCAGGAAGCGAATTATATACTAGAGCAATGGCCATTGGACTTAGAAGAGATGGCAACGAGATGGTAGTTAAAATAAGACATTTTGGGAAAATATACGAGATAAAAGCTCCAATAGTTGTGGGGGCAGATGGATTTGAATCCCTCGTTGGTGAATGGGTGGGGATTAAGACCAGATTACAGCCCAAGGATATAAACGTGACGTTCGAATATAGAATCGTGGGTGCTGAGTTCGATGCCGATTATACAGAATTTTACATAGGAAACGAGGTGGCTCCTGGAGGCTATGTGTGGGTCTTTCCTAAGAGTGATCGTGAGGCAAACGTCGGAATAGGTGTGCTGTTGTCCCGCATAGACTCGGAAAAGAAGAGACCAAAGTACCTCTTGGACAAGTTCTTGAAGGAGCATCCGCAATATCAAGGGAAAGTAGTTGCGGTGATTAGTGGTGCAGTATCTGTATCGAGACCTTTAGAGCCCTCATATACGGACAACATTATGCTTGTTGGTGATGCCGCTAGGCTTATAGATCCCCTCACTGGTGGAGGAATAATACACGCGATAATATCAGGAAGGGCTGCAGGAGAAACAGCGGCTGAGGCCTTTGAGAAGGAAGCCTTCTCAAAGGATGTTCTGAAGAGCTATGAGGACAAGTGGAAGGCTAAGATATATGAGAAGCTTCTAAGGAACTATATGGCAAAAGAGATATTCGTGAAGGTCTCTGACGACGTATTTAACAAGATCATCGATGCGCTTAAGGACTATGACTTCAGCAGGATAAACACGTATGAACTTCTTAAGGCCATAGAAGTAAAGTATCCGGAGATTGTTGAGGAACTATCTCAATACCTTTGATATCGTTGAGCATTTTTCTTGTAGTTCTTCTATTGTATTTCTCATTTTTTGATAATAGCGACAGAGGTCTCGAAGGGCACAAAGTTCACATAGAGGATTTCGTGCTCTGCACACTCTCCTTCCGAACTCTATGAGCTTTTTATGGTATGTATAATAGAGGTCTTTGGGGACTATCTTTTTCCATACTGCAGAGATTTCATCGTAATTTCCCGAGTGCACAATGCCAAGCCTTTGTGTGATCCTTCGTATATGAGTATCCACTGGAAAGACGTCAGCTTTGTGGGTTACCATAAGAACCACATCGGCAGTTTTCTTTCCTATGCCTTTTATGCCAAGAAGAAATTCCCTTGCTGCGTTTGGATCCAATTTCAGAAATGCTTCTTCTCCTCCTATGTCCACAAATGCCTTGGCGGCGCGTATAATGGTTTTAGTTTTCTCTTTTTGCATCCCTGAGGGTCTAATACAATCCTCTAAGAACTTCTCCTTGCACTTAATAATAATTTCAGGTGTTATTTTTTTGAGATGTTTCTTTAGCTTATTGAGGGCTTTTATAGCATTTTTGTCATTCGTGTTCTGGGAAAGTATAACTGAAACTAGGATCTCAAAGGGGTTTCTAGCATGTGAGACGACAAAAAGGGAATTATTTATCTGTATGTCTTTCAGAGCACTCTCAATGGTTTTCCATGAGATCATGTAGTTCTTCATGCTCTCCTCCTCAAATATATTGTTATCACATCCCCATCAGAAAGTACATGGCCTAGTCCGACCCTCTGTCCTGGATACTTAACACTTTTTCCCCACACGCATGCGTACTTGAAGTCCTCAACGAAGTTCTCTCCGAGTTTTTCACATACATCGTTAACAGTTGCTGGGGATCTTAGGACTAAAGGACTATTATAATCGGGTTCGCCATTTGGAGGCTTAAGGTAGATCCTAATGAGTCTGAGCTTATTTATGATCTTCTTTCTTAGTGCATCTATGTTCCAACCCTTTAATGCAGAGACTGCTACTGAGTCCTCCTTTTTAATACCAAGTGACCTGAAGTACTGGGATATAGTCTTCAATGTGTCCATGTTTCCTATTGCTAAGTCCACCTTGTTCAGGACAAATATTGCCGGTATGTACGTTCTGTTTCCGAGTGCAGCGTCTATTATGTCCTCTATGCTGATTTCTTTTTCGTTTATAATTATCTCTGCTGAATGATAGCCGAGCTCTATGAGTGTTTCTTTTATGGTCTCTAACGATATATTAAGATCACTTGAAGCATGTATTTGTATCCCGCCTGTACTCGTTTTCACGATCTTTATGTTGGGTTTCCTTTTGTTTATTCTTATCCCAGCCTTGTAAAGTTCCTTTCTTATGACATCAGCAAGTTTATATGTGTATACATCCAAGACTATCAAGACAAGATCTACAGACCTCACTACAGAAAGTACCTTTCTGCCCTCTCCTCTTCCCTCGCTAGCACCTTCTAGAATGCCGGGAAGGTCTAAGAGCTGGACGTTAATTCCATTATACTCCATCATTCCGGGAATTACCTTATTCGTTGTGAACAAATAGTCTCCCACGGGGCTTACCTTTTTTCCTATTAATGCGTTCATGAGCGTGCTCTTACCTACACTTGGAGGTCCAATTATCGCTACAGAAGCATCTCCACTCTTTTTAATATCGTAACCAATACCACCTTTTGGCCGTTTTCTTTGTTTCTCAAGTTCTTCTCGTAACTTTGCTATCTTCGCCTTTATCCTGCCTATATGATGTTCAGTGGCTTTATTATATTCTGTTCTCTTCAGCTCTTCTTCGAGCTCTTTTATTTTCTTCTCTATTTCACTGAGCATCATTCTAAATTAATACCTCTCAAGTTATAAAAATTGGGAGACCTTACAAAGTAATGATAGACTGACGTCAAGAGAGGTCTTATGGGGGATGAAGTTATGAAAATAGTCCTCATTACAGATCTTGATGGCACATTACTTGATGAAACGTATGATTACAAGCCTATAGAAAAGTTTATAAACAAGTTGAAATCATATGGCGTTGACATAGTTTTCTCCTCAAGTAAGACATTTCTGGAACAAGAATATTACAGAAAAGCCCTTGGAATAAACGATCCATTTGTCGTTGAGATGGGTGGTGCTATTTATATTCCAAAGGAATATTTTTCTCACATTTTTCCTAGGACAAACTCCTCAGAGAAGTACCATATCATAGAATACGGTCTTAGAATAGAGATCTTAAATAAAATCCTAGAAGATGTGGAAAAGGTTTATGGGTTAAAGCTTAAGCGTTTTACTAAGATGCCATCGGAAGAGATATCTAAAGTTACTGGTCTTCCACTTGAGATGGCAGAATGGGCGAAAAAGAGACAATACTCAGAAGTTATTGTGCGAGGGTTTCCAGAGGAAGAAGATCTAAGAGAAATTTTAAGAAAATATTTCCACTTGAACGTGTTCTTAAGTAAGAGACTTTTAACTATAATAGGAAACACAGACAAAGGGATAGCACTTAGGATACTTGAAAACTTGTACTATGAAGAATATGGATCAGTAGAAATGATAGCTGCAGGAGACGGCGAGGCTGACATACCTATGCTTCTTGCAGCAGATCTTGGAATATATGTATCCAAGGATGGGAAGGTGCCAGAATTGCTAATGAACAGAAAGAACATAGTTGTAGTGAATTGTAGAGAAGACCTTATGAAGTTCATAGTTAATTATGTGGAGAAGCTATTATTATAATAGTAAATTTTAAACAGGTTTTATAGTGTTGTACTTATATATGGACAAGCTCTACAGGCTTAGTGAAGCAGCGAAGAGTTCGTGAGAGTAAGATAAAGCGTCTTCTCAACCATTCGCTAGTATCTTCTCCTTTATGCGTTTTAGACCCTCCATAACAATCTCCGCATTGAAGCTCAATGCAATGTCAACAATGTATTTCGTGAGCTTGTGAATGATATCCTCCCTCCTCTTCCACTTTCTGAGCCTCTTGCTTATAAGATGAAACTCTCGCATGGATATCACGCGTGCCCCATAACGTGGTTGCTCCTCCCTGAATAACAAAAGCAGCTTAAACAGGAGGCTCTCCCTCGCGAATTTCAGGAGGATACAGAATTTCGTTGAATACAAGGCCAGATGGCATGGAATAAGAGTCTCATATGTTGATCCCGCCTATACATCATCGGTCTGCCCATTCTGCAACTCAAACCTCTCCCTCCCAAGTGACGGTGAGAATAAAGACCTGATGGGAGGGAGAGCCTTATACTGCCCTTCCTGCGGGAAATATTACCATAGGGACTTCATCGCAACCTTAAACCTCTTCAAAAAGTATAAGGAGAAGAAACAGAAGATGTGTGGGATCCGCGTGCACCACAAAAGCCCAATGAAGACCACAAGGACGGGAGCAGTGCTCCCGAATGGCGTATGGCATAGAGGGAAGCTCACGATGACAATGAGTCCCGGCTATGCTTAGCAAAAGCTAACTATAGCTGGGAAGAGGAGCAACGCAAATGTTAGTTTATTATTTTGAAAAATATTTGTTCCTAGTCTCTTCTATTTTTCTGAGTATATTACCAAGCCTGCTGATAAGTTCATTGACTATACTTTCTACTTCCTCAAGGCCATCATTTGGTTCCTTTGAGGCAGAAAGCTTTTTAAGAGCCCTCTCGTGAAGTTCCTTTAAGAGGTCGAGGACACCCATCATGAGTTCTATTTCTGCTTTAACGTAGCCTTTTCCTTTTTCAGTGAGCCTATAATAAACTCTTCGTCCTGCCTTTTCAACACTTACCAAACCTTCCTCCTCAAGCTTCTTCAACGTTGGATAAACACTTCCAGGACTTGGTGTTATTCCAGGAATGCCGAGTTCCTTTAGAATAGTTATCAACGAATACCCATGTAACCTTCCAAACGAAAGAAGCAAAAGTATAACATATTTCATCCCAAATCCAGTGGGCTTTCTTTTTGCCATATACTCTCACCAAATGACAAATAATAAAGATAAGGAAGACAAACAGTCAGAACTTAACAGTAACAAGGATCCCGTGTTTCTCTATTTGTGCCGAGTCGTCCGCTTCAACTCCTTCTATGAACAGCTCTCTCTTTAATTCATAGTACTCTGGCCCAAGAAGCATAGTTTTTCCATCTAGCTCTATTTCAATCCCTTTATCTGTGATCTTTCCACTTTTAAGTTTCTCTACGACTTCTTTGGTCTTTTCTCTGAATGTTCTTCCTATGACATCATATCTAGGTTTCACGTCAACAACACGTTCCTTCACACGAGCTCTTGGTACTACACTTATAGCTCTAGCTCTTATAGCACCTTTTATGTCCTCGAGATCTTCCTCAGAAAGTTTCACTTCAGGTTCAGAGAAGGTTACCCTCTCTATTTCTGTGTTTAGTGGAAGGCCTCTTGCAGCTTTCATTCTTCTCACTGATGCAACGATGTCCTTTATGAGCTCTCCTTTCTTCAAAGATTCTTCGTCTATTTTCACAGGCTCTGGCCATGCACTTACGTGGATACTGATATCTTTAGTAAACCTCTTAAAGACCTCTTGGTATACCTCTTCTGTGACGTGTGGAAGTAAAGGAGCTAACATCTTTATTATTCCAAGACCGACTGTGTAGAGTGTATAAAGCGCTGCTTTATCTCTCTTGCCATAGGCCCTGTGTTTTACTATTTCTATGTACTCATCAGCGAAGACATTCCATGCAAAGTTCTCTAAAGCTCTCAGCGCCTTATCAAACCTAAAGTTGTCCATAGCGTTAGTGACTTCTTCATTGACCTTTGAGTAGAGGCTTAATATCCACTTATCGATAGTATGAAGTTCTTCCCATAAAACATCTTCGTAATTCCAGCCTTCGAGTACTCCCTTCAAGAACTTCCCTATGTTAAGTATCTTAATTGCAAACCTTACACCTCGTGTTATATCCTTCCATCTGAAGGCGTTGTCTTCTCCTAGAGCACATGTAGCAGCGTAATATCTTAGCGCCTCAGCTCCGTATTTCTCCACGACCTCGAGCGGATCAACGACATTACCCAAGTGTGCATGCATAGGTCTACCGTCAGGTGCTAGGATAAATCCATCTATCATATACGACTTGAATGGGTTCTTTCCTGTCTCAAACCAGCCTCTGACAATGGAGTAGAAGTCCCACGTCCTTATTATATCGTGAGCGTTTGGTCTAAGATCCATAGGATAGAGTTTCCTAAAGAGATTTTCATTTCTAAGCCATCCTGCATTATAAAGAGGTGTTCCTGAAGAGTCCATCCATGTGTCAAACACGTCTTCGCATCCTTTAAGCTCTCCGCCACACTTTGGACACTTCTCGACGGGTGGTGGATCTACTGTAGGGTCTACATAACAATCTTCTTCCCTTGCAGGAACTACATGGCCACAGTTCTTACATATCCAGACTGGAATTGGCGTTCCGTAGTATCTCTGTCTTGATATTACCCAATCCCATTCGAGGGAGTCTATCCACTCGTCGAGTCTCTTTATCATGAACTCTGGATACCATCTTGCTTCCCTTGCCACCTTCTTAAGTTCTTCCTTAAATGGCAATATCTTTATGAACCATTGCTCCTTAGGAAGGATCTCTATTGGAGTATTACAGCGCCAGCATGTTGCTACATTGTGTTCTATTTCTTCTATTTTTTCAACAAGTCCACGCCCTTCAAGTATCTTTATGATTTTCTCTCTTGCCTCTTTTATCTTAAGTCCCTTAAGCTCTCCCGCTGCTTCAGTCATCGTTCCTGTATCATCTACGACGATCTCTATGGGAAGCTTGTATTTCATTACCCATCTCACGTCAGTCTTGTCTCCGAAGGTACATATCATCACTATACCAGAGCCAAAACTTGGGTCTACATCTTCATCAAGGATTATTGGCACCTCTTTATTATAAATAGGCACTATAGCCCTCTTCTCCTTTAGTATACTTGCCCTAGGATCTTTGGGGTGTATGGCAACTGCTTGACATGCTGCTAAGAGTTCTGGCCTCGTAGTGGCAATAATAAGATCCTCACCTGTCTCCTTCACCTTGAACTTTATGTAAACAAGCTTAGTACGTTCTTTTTTATACTCTATTTCGGCATCAGCTAGAGCTGTTAAACACCGAGGGCACCAGTTTATAGGGAACGTTCCTCTATAGACTAATCCTTTTTTGTATAGCCTAAGGAATGCTATTTGTGTGTACTTCCTAAACTCGGGATCATCTGTTCTGTAGTATACACTATCATCCATTGATATGCCAAGCTTTTCATATTGTTCCGTCATTTTCTCTATATTTCTGTCTGCAAACTCTCTACAAAGCTTAATGAACTCATGCCTATCTATTTCTAGTCTAGTTACTCCAAGAGTTCTCTCTACACGCTCCTCTATCGGTATGCCATTGACGTCATAACAGAGAGGGAAGAACACATTATATCCACGCATTCTCTTATATCTCGCAACCATATCTATATGCGTATAATGAGTTGCATGTCCTATGTGCAGGACACCTGAAGCGTATCGTGGTGGGGTATCTATACTGTACACAGGTTTATCAGAGTTTGGATCAAATCGATAGATGTTCATTTTCTTCCATGCTTGCTGCCACTTTTTTTCGATCTGTTTAAGGCTGTCCACGTCCATTAGTACCACCCAATTCTTAACTAAAGTTCGATTTCGAGTCCATCATGGGCAGCAATAACTTCTAAGCCTGTTTCCTTTTTTATCCACATTGCCTCCTTTTCTGGGTCACTTCTCAGCATTCGTGAGCCAAAATGGGTTATGATACATAAATTTATGTTCAGACCTTTTAATAATTTTATAGTGTCAGCCGTGTTAAGATGATGAGGCAACTGATAATTTCGAGGGAGAGTTACCGGTAGTATCACTAGATCAGATTCATCTATATAATGTCTCAGATTGCTAAAATATTTTGTATCCGCAACGTATGTTACCTTCTTGTTTCCTACTTTTATTCTAAATCCTACAGTACTGGGCTCAGTATGAATTGTCCTGAATGGTGTGAGTTTTATTCCATTTACAACTATTGGAATGTTTTCCTTAAGGACATAATATTTTTTTTTATGAGATTTTTGTGATATGGCGATACTCCATAGCCTTTGGAATGCATGTATTCTGAGAGTGCGAGTAAACCTCTTTTCATTTGTCCTCCATATGTCATAGCCTCTATAACGACATCTGCTTCGGCATAGTGATCTGGATGTCCGTGACTTATGACTAGCGCTCTTATCTTCCAAGGGGCAACTCCAAATAGCTTATATCCATAGATAGCTGAAGGACCAGGATCTATAGCTATAAGCACATCGCTATGCTCTAGTATAAGACCTCCAGTGAGTCTTTCTTGAGAAACCATTACATACCTTCCGCCACCAGTACCTATGAACTTTACAAGTACCATGGCAGTGTCCTCTCCACTAAGTCTTGTTCTGTGGGTTCTCAGTGAGGACTTCCTTTAGCCATTTGAGGTACGGGCCTACAATCTTTACTGGAATCACGATAAACTCCGGGACTGTGTATGGATGTATCTCCTTAAAGAGACCAAAAAGTGCTTCGAGTTTTTCATCAAGCGTCTTTATTATAAGCATATCTTCGTTGTCTGATGTAATATTACCTTGCCACCAATATGTGCTCTTGACTTGGAATATAGATACACAGGCTCCAAGCTTTCTTTTGACGATTTCTTCCTTTAGCTTGTCTCCTTGACCTTTAGGACACGTAGTTATGACAACTACAGGGTTCATGGCGTCCTCACCGTATTTTTAATGAATATTACCTTTGGAAAACGTTCATGGTCTATGTCTATATACAAAACAAAAGCACTACTTTAAATTCCTCTCGTTTGAGCTTCTAAAAATACAAGATCGATCTTTGAAAGCTATTCAAAATCTTTATAAGTTTGGACTTCTCTTTTTGTTAGAGATTTACGAGGTCATAATAGCTAATTGTCTGAGACTCTAAAAAGACATTAGAAGCTTTCTTAAAAGTTTACAGAATGTTGCTAATGAAACTTCGTTCCATCATGCCTAGCGTTCAATCGAATTCAATTCAAGGTGGACATGATGGTCATAAAGGTGAAAATATTCAGTACTCTTGCTGAGAAAGTTGGAATTCGAGAAATGGACATAGAATATAAACCGAAAATGACTGTTAGGGATATTGCCAAGATCTTGGCGAGTAAATATCCTAAGATATTAGAGCTTCTTGATACTGAGGAAATCCTAACTGCTGTGAATCATAGATATACCTCTCCGGACACTGAGGTAAAGGATGGAGATGAAGTAGCATTCATGCCACCAGTTTCGGGAGGTTGATGACTATGCTTCCTGGAAGGATCAATCCAAGACAATTAAGAAGCTTAATGAGGCAACTTGGTATAGAAATTGAGGAACTTAAGAACGTAAAGGAAGTACTTATAACATTCGAGAATGGCGAAAAGTTGTGCTTTCCTAATCCGTCGGTTACTGTTATAAAATCTCAGGAGGGAGAAATGTTCCAGGTCGTTGGAAAATATGAAATAATTAGAGAAAAGTCTTCAGAGGAGTTCACGGAAGAAGATATAAAGATAGTTATGGAAAAGGCTAATGTCAGTCGTGATAAGGCTATAGAGGCTCTGAAGAAAGCTGGAGGAAATCCTGCTGAAGCCATAATGCTTATCTTATCTGGGCAGGATTAATAGTGGTATTTCACTACTACACTTGTATTGGTTACTCTTTAACAGTGTTTGACTATCCCTTTGGCTCTTTATCTTTTTCTTTACGAGTTCTATAATGCACTAATGTACACTGATAGTGCTAAGTTTCCTTTTTCAAGCTTCTATTCATAGGGTATACTAGGCAAGGGGTGAACTACATGGACTTAGAAGTTTGGACATTGAGGGATATTAACTTCTCCAATTCTGTTGTACTACTGAGAGTGGACATAAACTCTCCAATAGATCCTATGACAGGGGTCATCTTAAATGATTACAGGATAAGAGCTCATGTGGACACGATCTCTTATCTATCAGCAAATGATGCAAAGGTAGTGATCCTTGCTCATCAGAGCCGTCCTGGAAAGGATGACTTCACAACACTTGAAGAGCATGCTCAGATCCTCTCAAAGTATGTTGGCCATGTAGAGTACGTGGACGAGATATGTAGCTCACGTGTAATTGATAAAATAAAATCCATGAGTCCAGGAGAAATAATGCTTTTAGAGAACGTTAGAATGAACTCTGAAGAGATAGCACTTGAAAATGCTCCAATTGAAAAGCAGAAGAGAGCTCTATTTGTGAAGAAGCTTTCATCAGTTGCTAACTATTATGTAAATGATGCGTTTGCAGTATCTCACAGACTTCAGCCATCTGTTACGGCATTTCCATATATCATGCCATCTGCTGCAGGTTTTCTTATGGAAAAAGAGCTAATTAACTTACTGAAGGTTCTAAGAGATACACAGGAACCTAAAATAGCAATATTGGGAGGTGCTAAGATAGACGATTCTATTAAGATCATGGGCAGGCTTCTTTCCGAGTGCAACTATGATATGATAATTACTGGAGGCCTTGTAAGCGTTTTATTCTTATATGCAAGTGGTATTCCTTTGGGAAAAGCAAACATTGACACGTTAGCAAAGAACTCCTCGAACTTAGAAAAAATGGTAGAAACTGCAAAGCAGATCCTTAAGGATTACAGAGATAAAATATTACTGCCAGAAGACGTTGCTGTAAACAAGGACGGAATAAGATACGAGATATCCGTGAGGGAAGGAAAAGAGATCGAAGAATATATCATGGATATAGGGTTTAACACAATCTTTGAATATAAAAATGCAATAAGAAGCGCTAAGATAATTCTTGTGAACGGACCAATGGGCGCTTATGAGCATCCTCTCTTTGCGTTCGGTACCTACGAGATATTCAACGCATTAGCAAAGCTAAATGCGTTTAAGGTAGCTGGAGGAGGTCATACGGTTTCTGTTATTGAACAACTAAAACTTAACAGGTTCTTTGATCACATAAGTACTGGCGGAGGTGCGATGATAAACTTCATAGCAGGGAAAGAATTGCCTGGAGTCAAAGCACTAAAGGACAGTAAAAAGCTATTCTCAAGAATTGAGTAGTATTCTTCTTTTAATATTTCCTTGAAATGGTATACTACTATTATTTTATTTTCTGAAATTATTGGTAAGTAACATTATTTACATGTTAGCAAGATGTTAGGGCTTCTCCCTACGGGGTGGTTAGTGTGATCTCGTGGAATTTTAATCCTAGTCTCTGCTTCTCAAGGACTATAATCCCGTAGGGACTGGCATTCATAGGCCTGTCATTGGGAGCCCGTTCTGGTTAGCCGTAACTTGTGTAATGGCTAACCTTCTCTCCTCTGGCTTCATTGGGTGGCTTTTGGGGGAACAGTGACCCCCTACATCCTCGCGGCTTTAGCGATCCTCAAAACCTCCAACACTTTCCGGCGTTCCTATTTTCTCCCTTTCCGAATATTTTTCAAGAGTTCTTCGCTCAGCCTTCTGTTCCATGTGGAAATCCTCTGGGTCCTCTGTCTTTTCATCTCATAAACTCTATGAATATGGTATAACTCGCGAGTGTCAAACCTGTACACGTTTAAGCCTGCAAGGATGGTAACGCTCGTCAGGTTTATGTCCACGCTCATCTAGTTGTTGCCCGCGTACTATATTTGAGCAACTACGGAAGCTTTAGCAACGGGCGCGGGCTTTCCCCTCCCACGCCTCATCATTGATCAGCGCGTCATTGGGGCAGTCTTACGGGAGATTAGTACTATCCTCCGCCTCTGATGGCTACTTTGCTGTCATAGAGGCAGTTCACCTAATATTTTATCCCTCCCTCATGATTACCGAGAATACTATTGTACTTATTTAACGAAATAGTCCCCCAGTTTAGTGTACCTCACGGTCTTCACGAAGTTAAGGGCGAGTTTGTCGGGAACAAAACAGTCCATCGAGTCTGAGTCACACGCAATGCCTTTATATATTTTCTATCATTTTTTACAAACTATCACAAAAACAAAAAACAGTTTGAAACGGCGTCATGGAGGTGTTATAGTTGAAGTCCTCTGCTGAGGAGCCAAAGATAGGAGAAAAGATGTATCATGTTGGTTTGGGTGTTGGTGATTTGCCTGGTTTTGTTCTTTTGCCTGGTGATCCTGGTAGGGTTGATCTTGTTCTTGGTTTTCTTGATCGTGGTAGGGTTTTGTGTTTTAAGAGGG
>JAGGXY010000037.1:0-14016 GCA_021162855.1 Methanobacteriota archaeon | reverse complement strand
TATTGCCATAATCCTGTAGTTGTTTTCTCTCTTCATTTGTGAGCTTCTCAGTTTTACAATAATGCTAAGGATTCTCGAGGCCTCTTTCAAAGTATAATGCCTCTCCATACTAGCCACAACAATTACACAATCCCTTTATATATTAAACTATCACAAAAACAAAAAACAGCTTAAAACGGCTCCATAAAACTTCTTTAAAAGAACTTAGATAATTATTTAAACCCCCTTTTAACTAACGGGTGAATAGTCCTCCAGTAGCTTAGCAAGTTCATCCTTTACTTGGTCAATCATTAATACTATCAATCCTATGTTCGCCTCCGGTTTCAGAAATACTGCAAGGATATGATCTCTTCTTATCCCCGTTACTATTATCTTAACGCTAGCTCCTTCCTTCATTGAGCCTTCTATTAAAACTCTACCTAGCTCTGCTTCTAAGAATTTAGTATAAATCGTATAAGCTGCTCCATACATTGTCGATATCATTGCGGATATGGACTTAACCTTTTCTTCTGAACCCTCAAGCGCATTTACAATTGGAAGGCCATCTGATGAAAGTATCACATATCCAATGACATCACTTAGATCTTGCAGATCTTTCAAGAGGGATTTAATCCTTTGAATCCGATCCTCTAACACGTTAACCACCTAGCACTAACAAATAATAATAGAAAGAGTTAATGATTAAAAAACTACTTTGGAAAGCTTGAAAGTACCCTAACACCACTGCTTGTTACAACGACCATGTCTTCAATCCTAATACCGCCTTTTCCATGCACATATACGCCAGGCTCTATGGTAAACACCATGCCTTCCTTTAACTGGAGGCTACTATCTTTATTTTTTGTAGGAGGTCCTAAGTATGGTTTCTCATGAACCTCAAGCCCAACTCCATGCCCTGTGGAATGATTGTAAAGGTACATATATGCTTCTCCGAAATACTCTCTTAAAGTTTCCCTTGTGATCCTATCAACGTATACAGTCTTCACATCAGGTTTTACAGACTTTATCGCGTTCTCTTGCATTTCCACAACACAGTTGTAGTATTTTTCCCATTCTGGCGGTATATAATCCTCCACGAAAAACGTCCTAGTGATGTCAGAGGCATAGCCTTCATAGTATGCTCCTAAGTCAATTATAACAGGTTCACCCTTTCTGAGGACTCTTTGTGTAGGTTCATGATGTGGATACGCTGCATTTGGACCAGAGGCTACAATCACATCGAATGATAGCCATTGTCCTCCATTTGAAAGTATAGATAAAATTATTTCTCTGGCGATTTCTATTTCACTAACTCCTTCCATGATAAGATCTCTGACATCATACAATGCCCTTTCTGCAATCCATACAGCTTTTTCTATGAGCTTAAGTTCTCTTTTGGTTTTTATCATTCTCGCGTTGTATATAGTTTCATCCTTTTTGAGATCTGTACCCTCTAACGATAACTCCGTGTCAGAGATTACTCTCTTTGCATTTATCTTCTCTAAAACCTTCTTTATTGCAAGCTCTTTTGATTCCGCATGTTCCCATGGAAGATCCTTAGAACGTGTGAAGACAAAAAGTTCTCCATCAAACAAGTCCTTTGCTCTATTCTCTTCCAGAGAAGATGTTATTCCCACGAGTTCTTCGTCTTTGGAATATATCACAGCACTAAGTGGAGGATCTCCATAAAGAGATATTCCCGCCACGTACTTTATATTGTAGGGATTTAAAATCAAATATGCATCTGCATTGTTTTCCTCCATGACATTCTTAAGAAGTTTCACTATCCTCGATCCTATCATTAACATCACCAACGAATTTTTAAGATACAGAGTTTAGATCTTGAACAAAGTCCAATTAATGTTCTCTACACTTCCTATGAGGGTACGGATACTAACCGAATATTGTTTAAGCATTTCATGCTGTTCTACTGCTGGACTTATGTTACAATTTTAGGAAGCTACTACCTATTTAGTTGCTATAATTTAAAAGAATTTCTATTTGAATGTCTTTTGTATTATCTAACTGTTTTGGTAGCTCCCCTGGTTAAGACTAATGTTACTTCCATGAGCAGGAAATTTATTTCTCCAGATCACTCAATAAAAATAGTAACAGTTTTTATTTGAAAAACAACCCATAATATGTTGAGGTTCATTACATTCTATATCGAATGAGCTAAGGCGATGCCCTATGGAAGACCTCTTGTCCAAAGGTCTTGAAAAAGCACAAGAGTTAGGGGCTAGCTATGCAGAAATTCGTATTGAAAGCTTAGAAACTGAATCCATAATGACAAGGAACAACAGAATAGAAACCGTAGGACAAGAAAGGGCTGCAGGGGTCTCTGTAAGAGTTATTTACAAAGGTAAGTGGGGATTTGCCAGTATGCCCGAAATAAGTAATGATTCTGTAATTAAACTAGTAGAACAAGCCATAAAACTAGCAAAAGCATCTGCAAAAATCTCAGAGACTGAGATAAAACTCTCTGAGGAGAAGTTTGAGGAAAACAAGGTCGAAATTAAACCTAAGATAGATTACAGAGACATTTCTATAGAAGAAAAACAAGAGTTCCTTAAGGATCTATCATCTAGAGTCATGGAGTTTAAACCCATGAGTGCTACGTTTATCCTGAGGCTCTCGGAACTAGAAAAGTGGTATGCAAACACTGATGGGGCAAAGATATACTTCAAGAAGCCCCTAACAGTACTCTATCATAATGTACTCGTAATATCAAACAACTGGTCAGAGATGACATCAAATCAGTATGGTGCTTCTAGAGGTTGGGAGCTTCTCGAAAAAGGGGATATCATAGAAAAAGTAGTGTCTGAGGTAAAAGGAGCAAAACTAGTGTGTGACAAAGGAATTTCCCCTCCAAAAGATACTGTAGATGTCATTGCTGGACCACACCTAGTAGGAATCTTTGTACATGAGAGCTGTGGGCATCCATATGAGCTTGATAGGATACTGGGCAGAGAAGCTGCACAAGCAGGAGAGTCATTTATTACAACAGAAATGCTTGGTCACAAAATAGGAAGTGAAGTAGTAAACGTTGTCGATGATCCTACAATAGAGGGAAGTTACGGTTTCTATTTATATGACGATGAGGGTGTAAAAGCAAGGAAAAGGTACCTTATTAAGGCAGGTATCATAAACGAGTTCCTTATGAACAGACAATATGCTGGAGAACTTGGTTTGCAGAGCAATGCAGCAGCAAGAGCTAGCAGATATGACAGAGAACCCATTGTCAGAATGTCTACTACATATCTAGAGCCAGGAGACTACACGTTTGAAGAACTTCTGGAAGACGTGAAGCTTGGTGTATACATAAAATATTACACTGAGTGGAACATTGACGACAGAAGGTATCATCAAAAATACGTGGGTAGGGAATCTTATCTCATAAAGAATGGTGAAATCCTTGAACCTGTGAAAAGGCCTGTTTTGGAGATAACTACTCCAAGGCTTTGGTCGTCAATAGATGGGGTAGGAAAGGAAATTGAATTCTTTGCTGCTACATGTGGAAAAGGTGATCCAGGACAGCCTATTCCAGTTTGGATGGGTGGGGCTCCTGCCAGGATTCGAAACGTTATTGTATCTAGGTGAATGGGTGTCTGTCATGCCTGAAATGAACTTGCATGATCTTGGTAAAACGATAATAAGAGAAGGAAAAGCTTTAGGAGCTACAGAAGTAGCTACTGTGATTCATAAGATAAAGAGATTACAGGTGAGGTTCTCTAGAAATAAAATAGATGTGTCAAGTTACTGGGAATACTATACTGCAGACATCTTTGTGGCAATAGATAAAAGAGTTGGAGTCTCTAGTACTGAGTCTACTAGAATTGAGGATTTCCTTAGAAGTGTCAATAATGCAGTCGCATCAGCAAAGCTTTCAGAGGAACGTAAGGACTTTGAAGGACTTTATCCTGGTGGGGGTTCTTACAGTGCTTATAAACCTCTGTCTGAGGACATATTAGATGAAGAAAGGCTGATAGACGCCTCGACCGCTGCTATAAACAGTGCGCTTTCTAATGGTGCTAAGAAGGTAGCTGGTGTAATCTATGCCACATACGTTGAGAGGGCTGTCTTTACGTCTAACGATATTGAAGTTATAAACACTCCTGGAAGAACCTCCGTTGAAGTCTCGGTGAGAGCATTCTACGACTCTGAGCTCTCTGGACATGGAATATCTGTTGGTATCGATTGGAGTCATGTAGATCCAGAAACTGCAGGAAAAGAAGCAAGTGAGATTGCACTGAGATCAACGAAAAAAGTGAAGATTGATCCCGGTAAATACGATGTACTGTTTTATCCAATGGCAATAGCAAACCTGATAGATTACCTCTCAATGTTACTCTCAGGACTTTATATTTACATGAAGATATCACCATATGCTGGAAGAATAGGAGAAACAGTATCCTCTGAAGAGTTCACACTCATAGATAATCCTCTCCGAGAGGACAGTGTAGGATTCCTTGTTGTCGATGATGAAGGTTTTCCAACGAGGAAGAAGCCAATTATAGAGAAAGGTGTCCTTAAGACGTACCTGCTGAACTACTGGCTCTCAAGATATTTTGGCCTAGAAAACACAGGAAATGCAGGTATAATATTCCCACAAGCATTCACACTAGAAGTTTCTCCAGGTTCTGAGAGTGTTGAGTCCCTTGAAGAGGATCTCAAGGAAGGAATCATTATAACAAACACGTGGTACACACGATTCCAAAATTACTTTACTGGAGATTTCTCCACAGTTCCTAGAGACAACGCCTTCTATGTCAAAAACGGAGATATCATAGGTGTTGTCAGGAACATAAGGATATCAGATAACCTACCTTTAATGTTCTCCCGCATAGCAGCTCTAGGAAATGACGTAAAACAGGTAAAATGGTGGGAAGTCGGAACTCCAACGTATACTCCTTCAATACTCATAAAGGACGTCCAACTCTCAATTCATTAATCCTCTTTAATCTTTTCAGGCCCTTCTTATTTGGTTTTATTCTCCTTGTTCTTTACAAAATGTCGCTAAGAAATCCTAGTGCTTTAGTTTGGGGAGGAGGCCAAGTGGTTGCCCGCGTGTAGTATTTAAGATACTTTCGAAACTTTAGCAACGGACGCGGACTTCCCCCTCAGCCACTTCATCTTCATCCTTGGCTCATCGGGACATTGGCGGGCACCACGGGGCCCGCCTCACGTGGGATTAGTATTATCGCCTCTGCTGGCTATTTTGCCGTCATCGAGGCAGTTCACTTAATATTCTATTCCTCCTTCATTTAAATGTCTCGTTTTCAGGATTACCAAAAATACTCTTATACTCATTTAACGAAATAGTCCATATCTTCAACTTCTTTTTTCTCCATCTTCTCTTTCATTACTTTTTTGATATCTTCTTCTATTTCTTTAATAGCTTTTCTTGCATTTAGGATCATTTCTTCGCTGACAATTCCCATATCATATGCGCTCTCAAGCTCTTCCATCTCTATGACCTTATACTCTCCTGTTGGCCAAAGTACCACGTCTACTTCTAGATCTATGTACCTTATTGCATTTGCCAAGACCTCTGGTGGAGTGTTCACGTTATAATAAATACCTTTTAGTACGCCCTTAGAGGAATAATATTCATGCCTCAACCACCATCTGTTCATGGGAATCGTTGTTATAACATAATCTCCAGGCTCTCTAGGAACGTTCAAGCCGTCATATGTTCCTGAAGACTTTATGAATCTTCCAATCTCTATAGTATTCTCATCAAACTTTCGTACGAATCCTCGCATTACATGCACTTCTCCGCTAAGCTTTCTATGTAGTATTATCCCAGGTCCCCCGGTCTTCTCCTTGGAGGACTTTATTATCCCTTTGTATAAGTACTTTCCTACCTCACGTGGTGCCCCTCCCTTTTCCAGAAGATCAACAATATAGGAATATTTTGCATCCCCCATACTCTTTATGAGATGATGATACGATATTGTTGGAACAACGAGCGACCTCACTTCATCGAGCTTAAGCATATCTGGAAGAGATATTAGTATTTCATAATAGTATTCTCCGTCATCAACAAGTCCAGTATCTATTTTTTCAGCCTTCTTAATAATTTCTAGAGCTCTATTAACACAATTTTGTGTTTCCTCTAGTACTTCTGTAAGATCGGCTTTCTCTGCTGAATCTTTAACAAAAATTTCAAGATTTGCTCTATCTAACATTGACATAAGTTTCTCTAGATCCTCCTTTTGGGACTTAATGGCTTTTCCGAACTTCACTTCTCCTTCCTTAAGGTAGACCACTACATACTTCCCCTGTATAGATACTTCATCAGACAAGACTTTAGACTGAAGTGACCCCACAGGAGAGCCTAGTGTATAATCTCCTTCGGTGTATTTTCTTCGTGAGAACAACTCATAAGTTTCTCCATTAATTTCTACTTTATACAGTCCTCCCTCTTTTGAAAGAATTTTCATCTTATATATTGGCCTCACAGACCATTTTCTGATGTATGCTGAAAACTTGAGCTCCTTTCTAAGGATCTCCACTACTTTTTCAACAAGTTCCTTCTCTCCTTGAACCAGTAGACTATTCATGTTTTTATTATGTAATACCATTGCTTTAGGAGGTTCTAGAGAAAAAACATCTCCAAAGCGCTCTTGAATAACCCTCGATGGGTTGCTTACAGGTATTCCATTGTCCAAAAATATCTTCGTGAGTGCTGTTGCGTAGATACCCCTAACCATGACGCTTAAAGGGCTGTTTATGCTAGTTTGAATGTCTGACGGCATCCTTTAGTCACCACACCCTCACCTGAACTTTCAAGGAACTTGTAGAAAGACTTGCAAAGATGCCCTACGATGCTTATGTAGTCACACATAGACTACAGCTTTAACTGGTATTTTCAACTCTTTTTCTAAGGTATTAATACCGGTTTTTACGCCCACAATGGCTCCTATACCAATGGGCTCTCCCTTGAGTTCTAGGGTCATCCTATGAAGAGCCCTTTGTGTTTCCCCTGTTCTAATAAAGTCATCAACTATTAGTACCTTATCTCCACTCCTTATTAATTCCTTTGGCACATATAAGGACTCTATTATTCCAGTAGAGCTCACAACATACGTAACTTCGTGAAATCTCTGAACCCCTACTTCCTTCTTGTTTTTAGCATATACAAGCTTTGCACCGAGCATTTCAGCTATTATCACAGCGATTGGTATTCCATCAACAGCAGCTGTCAGGACAATATCTACTTCACTATCGTTCACCTTAAGGTCTGATATAAGTCTTCTAGCGGCGCTTTTCAATATGTATATATCAGAAAGTATTTGGCTCATATCCATAAAGCCATAATTATCAATTCTAAGCTTATTTTTTATGATGTCCGTAATATCAACTATCTTTCTTAGCTTTTCTATGATCTCTAAACATCTTTCCCTCCTCGGAGAGACTCTACCTTTGAGATATCTGTTAAGTACTGTGGGTGGCAGGCCGAGAATCTCTGATAGCTGTTGATACGTATATTTTTCCTTCGCGAGCCTAAGCAGTTCCAGGAGCTCTTCCACAAGGATCACATCTGAGTACTTAACCATTTTATCACCCACTACGCGTCAGTTTTGATCACTTTTTTGTAAACAATCTATGATTATCTTGAGAAAACTAAATATATTTTTGTCTACATTTGATAATATGCCTCAATAGTATAAATAAGCTCAAAAGGGGTGCCCATAGACATGTCATTTAGACAAAAAATTGTTAATTACTTTGGCATTGAAGAAGCAGGCACCTCTGTGAAAAAAGAAGTACTTGCAGGACTTACGACATTCCTTACGATGTCTTACATAGTTCTAGTAAATCCAAGCATAATATCAAATGCTTTAGGACTTGATGGAAAACCAATAGGAAAAGCAGCAATACCAACATTAACTCTTGCAACAGCTCTAGGTGCAGCTATAGCAACAGCAATAATGGCACTATATGCAAACAAGCCATTTGCACTGGCACCGGGAATGGGGCTTAACGCTTATTTCACCTTTGTGGTAACTCACGTGTACGGAATACCTTTCCAGACAGCACTTGGCATAGTACTTATAGAAGGCCTTATATTCGTCCTTTTGACGATTACAAAGGCGAGATCAGCAATAATAAATGCCATTCCTGTGTCACTTAAGAACGCCATAGCTGCAGGCATCGGTCTGTTCCTTACACTCATTGGGCTAGAAAGTGCTGGTATAGTTGTGGACAGTCCTACGACGCTTGTCACAATAGGAGATCTTACACAACCTACGACGATACTTGCCATCGTCGGATTCTTCATTGCAGCCATTCTACTAGTGCTTAGGATCCCAGGAGCTCTTTTGATATCAATAATTACTGTTTTCGTAATCGCAATAGCAGCAGGCTTAAAAGAACCACCAGCATCCATAGTGGCCTTACCACAGTGGAACATAGAGTACACAGTTTTCAGAGCAGATTGGAGCCAACTTCTAAGTATATCGGCCTTGGTAGCAATATTTACGATGTTTATGGTAGACTTCTTTGATACTATGGGAACTGTAACAGGCTTATCAGCACTTGCTGGGTACCTAAAACCTGATGGTACTATCAAAGACATAGATAAGATGCTTATGGCAGATGCTATAGGTACTGTTGAGGGAGCATTCCTTGGGACCTCCACAATAACTACGTACATAGAATCTGCTGCAGGTGTAGAAGAAGGTGGAAGAACGGGTCTCACAGCATTGGTGGTTTCTGTGTTGTTCCTCACAACAGTGTTCTTCTGGCCAGTAGTTACGGCAATACCCGGATATGCCACTGCACCAGCCCTGATACTCGTAGGACTTCTGATGATGAGTGCACTAGCACAAATAAACTTCAGGGACTATGCTGAAGCGATACCGGCGTTTATAACGATAGTTATGATGCCCATGACGTACAACATATCCAATGGAATAGGTGCGGGTATCATAACCTACGTGGTTATAAAGCTACTGACAAAGAGGTACAAGGAAATACACCCAATAATGTACGTACTTGCAGTAATGTTCATAATCTACTTCATAGCAATTTCTCAAGCTGGAGGTTCTTAAACACCTTTTTCCTAAATTATTTTGAGCTCTAAACAAACACAAAGTTATAACCTAATGACTTTCTTATAGTTCCACGGTTCCTTAATCGGATCATATCCAAGTTCTTTTTCTATAAACCTACGCCAATATGAGAACTTCGTGGCATTCATAGGATCTTCTACTATTTTCTTTCCAATCTCCGGACCTCCTAAACTCATTATCGCTTGTATATATGCTTTCCTAGGATCAATGTTAACACCGAACATTTTCGCTAATACTTTACTTGTTTTCATTAAGTCCCTTATGGATTCATAAGATAGCAAGCTTAAGTTTTCTGCAAATGGCTTTGGAACAAGAAAATTAACAGAATAATCAATTTGTTTTCCAGAAACACGCTTTAGGTTCTCTATTAAATCTTTTATTTCCAGAAAGTCTTCCAATTCTTCCCCAATTACGCCGACCATTATATATAGTTTTATTTTTCGTATATTTTTGTATCTTTTGAGCTCCTTTCCAAATTCTATTATCTGATCGTTTGTGAACGACTTTCCTAGGATCTGCCTAATCCTTTCAGAATGTTCAGGCGCTATGGTTATCGTCCTGTTGCCCACACGGTCAAGAACCTCTAAAACATGCGTGTAGTCTCTATCGACCCTTATAGAAGGAAAAGAGAAGTAGAAATTTTCCTTCGCTAAGTGATCCACTATTTCATTTAAGTAAGGATTAGAAAAAGGCTCAGATGATATTATTTCAATGTTTCTAGTAATATAGTATCTCTTCCAAAATGTCACGTCTTCTATAACACCTTCAAAACTCTTATACGTTACATAATTTCTTACATTTCCGTACATACAAAAACGACACCTAAAGGGGCATCCTCTTGTGAGCTCCAAAAGAATCCTAACATTAGGATTCTCTGGGAGTATCTGAATCCTTGAATATTCATGCTCTATACTTTCAGCTCGCAAAACTCTGACAGGATTCATCTCCTCAGGTGAGATCACTAATCCCTCATCCACAAGACTCTCAATGTCAAAATCATATTCATATAAGATCGGAATTATCTTTTCAGCGTCAGATGGCGTTACATAAAAACCCATACCTAACAGTGGTCCAGGATTAAATGTTGTAATACCGCCAACGAGCACTTTTTTCTCTCTAACATCTATACCACTTCTCTTTATTATCTGAGCGAGATATGGATAGTTCATCTCGAAATTTGAAGAGACAAGCACGATATCAAATTCCTTGAGTGGAATATTGCTCTCTATGGAGAGCACAGAATCGTAAGTGAGTCTTTCAGCGGCAACATCATCATACGAATTTAACATTCTGTAAATTATTTGATATCCTAAAGTATAATAGGAGATCTTCCTAAGAGAAGGAAACACAATTGCTATCCTATGCCTTACACGAGAGGGGTCTTTCCTTACCATAAACAATTCCTTCAGCGGCATATATCTCACACGTGAGTTGAGTGCTGTTTATATATCTTTAACTTAAAACTTAATAATGTCTTAAATGACACGGCTAGGTAGTGTTCAACATCACTCAAAGTTAACTGCTATATAACGAATCACTAATCACGACAGGATCCCCTTTTGGGGACTTGGCGAAACTCCTCCCCCAATTCATCCCCGCATTGAAGTGCGAGGCTTTCTTAGCAACATTCTGTAAATTGTATTGGGAGCATAATAATTCGTAGCAAAAATATCAAAAGTTATTTATGGAGAAGGAAACTCATAAGGGAATTGTAAGAAGCATACAAGACGATTAAATAGTTATGAGTGATAGCGTGCTGTATTTTGAAGGTTTCAAGAGAGGTGCTCTTTGATGATGCCAGTAAATATATCTAAGCTTGCTGAGCACTTCGTATATAAGTCAAAGTATATTGACATAGCTCAGGATATGCTACGAGAGTTCATACGATTTCACAGGATACAACTCTCTTCAGATCTTAGACAAGCTCTTGACATAGTTAAGAGTTATCTTCACGATTTTTCCATAGAATCAAAGATTTATCATATAAGTTCGAGCACTATTAGGGAGTTCTTTAACGCATTCGGATGGGAGCTTGAGGATGCTAGACTGGAGCTTTTGGGCCCAGATATTTCCACAAGCTTTACATCTGACGATACAAAACTCTTAGCTGTGGTACACTCCCCAAGCGGTATTTCTTCAGGAGAAATCACTCTTATGAAGAAGGATCAAGACCTCTCTGGAAAAATAGTACTGATAACCGAAGATCATAGGGTAAACTATCTCAAAGCTATAGAAAAAGGAGCATCCGGAGCGATATTTGCTAGAAAAACTGCCGACACAAGTGCGTATCCATACTTTGGCCTCTTCATAAGTAAAGACCTCTTGGAGACAAAAGGAATCCCGGCAGTAACTATTCCTTGGTCATATGCTGAGAGAATTATAAAGGCCATAAAGAGGGGAGAGAAGATCAGCGCTATTATAGAAGTTAAAGCTAGATTTACTGAAGAAAAGATCCCAGTCTTAGTTGCTATTGTTGGGGATGAAGAACCTAACGTTATGGGATTTGCTCATTCATGTCATCCAGCACCAAGTGCCCATGACAACGGAAGTGGCATTACTGCTCTTTTCCTTTCATTACTATACTTAAGAGACGTAAGCTTAGTTCATGGAATTAAGGGATCCCTTACGGCCATATTTGCCCCTGAATATTCCGGTTCATTAGCGTATATTTTAAAGTACTGGGACTCCATAAGGACTATGGGGGTTGTTAATCTTGACATGGTAGGAAGTACTTCTATTAATGATCCCATAAAAATTTCTAGAGGATGGATACGTACTCCCTCGTATGTCGAACCAAGCTTTTATGTAGCAATGAAAATCTTGGAGAATATCCCTGGATCAAGGATTTCAAAAAGAGGATTTCAAGTGACTTCTTACTCCAGCGGAAGTGACCATGATGTATTCAACTTCTATGCAGTTCCCTCTTTTCACGTATTTCAGGGTATAGACCCATATTACCACACATCTCATGACAGACTTGAAAACGTAGACATGCTCCTTGTGCGAGACGTAGCAATAGCGCTAACTTTAGCAAATGTGATCTCTAGGGATAATACTGTTAAGAGTCTTTGCAAGCATTACTACGGATGTGTGATCTTGGACTCGCTTAAACATTCCTTCAACAATGTGGAGATATACAACAAATTATTGTCTGAAGGAAAAATAAGAGACACTCCTATTGAAAACTACTCTCCTCAAGAAAACGTTACAGAGAACCCTCTTCTGGATAATCCTCTTACGATTAATGTCCTTTTAGAGAAATATGGACCAGATACATATAATGCACTTCTCACACATTTTGAAAGAAGAGAACTCTCAAATCTTTTATTCTATGTCCCAGGGCATATGAGATCAGGATTCAATGTAGAGGAAATAGCTAAGATCGGAGGAATAGATCTTGGTATATCGAAAAAAGAGGTTCTAACACTTCTTGAAATATTAAATATAGTTTGATGAGGTGTCCTAATGTGTGCACTAGGTATCGATGAAAGGGTATTAGAAAGAATAAGAACACAGCTAAGAAAGATCTACATACAAGGACTTAATGATAATATAATAGACTCCGGGTTTGTAGTGTCATTTTACGTATCAGCAAACAAACTAGTCCTGAGTGTCGATCAACGTGTTTTAAGGCCAAAAACACTTACACCTCAACATATAAAGGCGTTAGAGAAGGATCTCATGGAAGTTATAGCTATGTTTGGATTCAAGGGACTAAGGATTCAAGATGTTCGTGGGAATATTCTTCTTGACAGGATGTTCTGATTAATACTAAGGTGCTTTGCTGATGATATTCATCAGGAGAAACACATGCACAGAAGTAACATCAGTAACATCTATTGTGGTAATCCCTCATGTATATGTAGACGGCGAAAAAGGATCCATCAGGGTTAAAGGGTCGTACTCTCTCACTCTGTAGCTCGCGGGCATTCCACTTTGATAGCTTTCTCTTGAGTTCCTTAGAGTTGTTCACAATCCTCTCCTTTATCCCGCTGAGATCCTCGAGGATTATGCCCATCTGTCTTTCCTTTGCTATTTCGACAATCTTATTCGATAATTTTTGTGCAGGAAGTCCTTCACCCTGTTCCTCTCCCTCCTCGAATACTTCTTCAAGAGCCTTTTGCTCAGCTTCCTGTTCCACGCAGAAGTTTTCTCTCTTTGTTCGTGAGCTTTTCGGCCTTTAAGGTCTGCTTGGGCTGGAATTGAATATGCCCTGGTGATGGTTTCATTCTTTGAAGAGTTGTCTTGTATTCTTTATGACCTCTTTGTCTTGGCCCTGGAGTGTTTTACAATAATGCTAAGGATTCTCGAGGCCTCTTTCAAAGTATAATGCCTCTCCATACTAACAACAATTACACACAATCCCTTCATATATTAAACTATCACAAAAACAAAAAACAGCTTAAAACGGCTCCAAAGAGCATCCTATAACAAAAGGTTTTCTCTGCATGACCCATCTGCTTTCTACTATGATTTTTCCTAAACATAGGTATAGAGAACTCTTTATGCATAAAGAGTTCACCAAGGTTAAGCTTTTCTGAGTTATATGAACACTTGAAAGAAGGGGATGTCGATTTCCTTTTCATCATGTCTATGAATTCCGTTTATACAGCCCTGAACCTAAGACTTTTAAGACTTTAGAGGGACTACTTAAAGAAAATGTTAACTTTGTTGTGGTTTACGATCTATTCTTAACAGAAATCGCAACTTGTGCAGATCTTGTAACACCTTCGACGATATTCATGGAAGTAGAAGGTATTGTCCTCTCCTATTTCCATAGATATATGGGCTATTTCATTAGTAGTAAGTTTAAATAGGTTTTATAGTGTTGTACTTATATATGGATAAGCTCTATAGGCTTGGCGAGACGGCTCTGAGCTCTCCTCCCCAGATGACGGTGAGAACAAAGACCTGATGAGGAGAAGAGCCTTATACTGCCCTTCCTGCAGGAAATATT
>JAGGXY010000008.1:0-7799 GCA_021162855.1 Methanobacteriota archaeon | reverse complement strand
GTGCTAATAACCCACAGGGACAGGCTTACACGCTTTGGCTTCGAGTACATCGAGTACTTCTTCAACAGGTTCGGCGTCCGCATAGAAATCGCGATGGGTGAGGAGGAGAGCCCGAGAGAGGAGCTCGTTGAGGACTTCATCGAGATCGTGACGAGCTTCACCGCGAGGATATACGGGAAGAGGAGTCATAAGGCAAAAAAGCTCTTGGAGGCAGTCATGAATGAGCTCGAGGGCGATTAAGACCGTCACTTTTACTCCCTCCCGCTCACGAGGAGGATACAGTGCTTCGTTGAATACAAGGCTAGATGACACGGGATAAGGACCTCATACATCAATCCCGCCCACACGTCATCGGCCTGACTCGCCGTGACGATGAGTTCCGACTATGGTTAGCAGGAGCTAACCATAGCTGGGAAGAAGAGCAACACATGAAAAGAGAAACATCTTAGATATGTTTCTTTCGCGTGTAGAGCCCCTATGTGAGCTCTTATGTTTCATGCTAAGCTCTTAGGGAGGGGCTGAATTTATGATACAATACTTACGACTTAGGCCTCTGAAAATTGCTATAACGGGTCCTCCTGGTGCTGGTAAGACCACGGCAGTATTAAAGATCGCCGAACACCTCAAGAACAAAGGTTATATTGTTGGAGGTATGGTCACAAAGGAGGTTAGAGTCTCAAAACAAAGAGTTGGATTTAAGATAATTGACCTCATGACGAATGAGGAAAAAATATTTGCTCATATAGACTATTACAAAGAAAAGTATCCAAGATACGTTGTGGGAAAGTATGGGGTCGATGTAGGTACGTTGGATGAGTTAGGAATAAGGGCCATAGAACGTGCAATGGATGAAGCAGATGTAATTATAATAGATGAGATAGGAAAGATGGAGTTAATGAGCAGGAAATTCGTAGAGGTAGTAAGAAAGTGCATAGAGAACGATTTAAAACCCGTTATAATGACCGTTCATATGAAGCTAAGGGATCCTTTTCTCAGGGAAATCAGAAATAGACCAGAGTTCCGTTTGTACAATCTGTCTCCTATAAACAGGAATGTAATTCCACCACTTGTGTTAAAAGAGTTACTTGAAAGATAATAACATTTACTGGCACTTTCTTTTAGGAGAACTCATTTCTAGTCTTTCGGTGATAAACAATGAGATTATATCTTGACTATGATATTATAAAAGAGGGAAACATTGTCCTTAAAGTTCCAAAGGTAGCAATATCATTTAAGGGTCCAGGAAGCAAGATTCCAGGGTTCTATAATCCTGAAATGGCATTTTCTAGGGATATTGCTGTAATCTTTCTTGGATATGTATTAGACAGATTCAGAAAAATGATTCCTTCGGAGCCTACACTACTTGATGCCCTAGCAGGATCAGGATCACGAGGGCTTAGATACAAAAAAGCACATCCAGAAGTTGACGTGCACCTAAATGATATATCCAACGAGTCTGTGGCGATCATTAAAGAAAATGCTAGGTTAAACGCACTTGACGTAACCGTTCACAATAAGGATTTTAACGTACTAGCCAGCGAAATGAAATTCAGCTATATAGACCTTGATCCTTATGGAACCCCTGCAAACTTCACAGATGCTCTATTTAGAGGCCTTAAATCAAAGGGTTTTGCTGCTATTACAGCAACAGACACGGCAGTACTTTTTGGTACATACCCAAAAACAACCCTTAGAAGATATGGATGTGTGATGTTTAGGAACATGTTTTCCAAGGAAGCTGGTGTTAGAATACTGATTTTATTTCTATTAAGAGAAGCTGGAAAGTGGGATTATTCAATCTTTCCTCATCTTTCGTATGCTGATACTCATCATGTACGTATTCACATATCTGCCATTAAAAGTGCAAGAAAAGCTGATAGCATAATAGAAAAGTACTTTGGCTATCTTATCTTTGAGGAAGATCATACCATAAAGTTCTCAAAGGAGCCATTTGACAAATATATAGGACCCCTTTGGATAGGCCCTATAATAGACGAAGATTTCATCAAATATGCTAAAGAAAAAGTGAAAAAATATGAACTCGCAAGAGAAGAGAAGGTCAATAAGATGCTTTTACTTTGGGAAGAGGAGTGCAAAATAAACTCTCCCTACTACAACATACATGAGCTCGCAAAGATGTATGGGATAAAAAGAATACCTAAAATAGAAAAGGTTATAGAAAAACTCAGAGAAATAGGATATAAAGCATCAAGAACTCATTTTGATCCACTATCAGTTAAGACTAATGCAACAGTGCGGGATATCATCTACGTTTCCAAGGAAAATAGTTCTTACATATGATGTATATCTCAGAACTTGATTTTCTTGATGCAGGTGGTGAATGAGGCTTTACGTATTCAAAACTTTCCTTTAATTTATTTAAAAAGTCCTTAAACTCTTCCCCTTGGAACACCTTAACTAGGAAGTTTCCTTTAGGTCTAAGAACTTGTTTTGCAACGTTATATGCTGCTTCAGCAAGTTCTATTGATCTTAAATGGTCTATATCATATATTCCAGAGAGGTTCGGAGACATATCTGAAATCACAACATCATAGTATGATGATATGGCCTTTATCTCCCTGAGCGTTGCCTCGTCGCGAATATCTCCTTGGATTATATGCACTCCTTCTATGGGATCCATTTCCTGTATATCCACTGCAACAACAAGCCCACTCTCTCCGACGATCTCTTTAGCAACTTGAGACCAGCCACCAGGTGCAGCACCTAAATCAAGGACTTTAAATCCTGGCCTTATTATGCCAAATCTCCTATTTATTTGAATAAGCTTGAACGCACTACGAGCTCTATAACCCATTTTCTTTGCTAAACGATAATATGGGTCTTTCTTTTTTCTTATTATCCAACGTCTACTCATGCTTTCACCTAACTTATTTTTATTGCCCTTTAATTGATACTCTCTCGTATGATTTAACAACCGCATTTGTTTAATGTGAACTACCCTGCCCTAAAGAGCAAAGCATGGATCGACTTTGTTAAAAGGGCATGTGAGCCGCATTAAATAGTGCACTCTGACTGTTAACTTACTTATTTATATATAATAATTACTGCTGAAACATATAAGGAGAAAAACATAAATATATAATCTACTAACTATATAGTGAGATTTGAGAAAATGTTTTATATTTTATTGCTAGGGTTAACCGAGGCAAACACGGTGAACATTCCCGTATAATATGGGGGAGGATTTATCTCCCAACGCGGATAACGCTCAAGTGTCTCGTGCTGTTAATCACCTGAAATTGTGGTTTGAACATGGAGGTGTTACTTATGGATAAAAAGGAAAAAGAAAAAGAAAAGAATGCAAGCGCATCAGAGCCTGAGGTCTCTTACCCTGAAGTATGTCCTGCATGTGGTAGTACGAACCTCGTAATGGATGAAGTACATGGTACCATATATTGCGCAGATTGTGGATATGTCCTCGAGCAGGACATAGTATTTACAGGTCCAGAATGGCGTAGCTTCGAGTATGAACAGGCCATGGAGCGTTCTAGGACAGGGAGTCCTATAAGATACTCGTCCCATGACTACGGATTTGGTATAGAAATCTCCTCTAAGGACAGTGAAGGTGTCCCTATAATGCCTTCAGAATTCGCACGAATGAAGAAATGGACAAGAAGAATAAACACATCAGGAGCCTTGGAAAGAAACCTCAAGGCTGGTCTTAATGAGATAGAGAGATTATGTACTAACCTAAGGCTTCCTAGTGATGTAAGGGAGCTTGCTTCGAAGATATATAGAGATGCTACAAAGAATAATCTCATAAGGGGAAGAAGCATAAGCGTTGTTGCTGGAGCAACAGTCTATGCAGCATGCCGTTTACTTAGACACTTAAGAACCCTTCAGGAAATATCCAAAGCAGCTGGCGCAAGTAAGAAGGATATAAGTAGGACGTACAAGTTCCTTGCAAGACACCTTCCAAAACTCAGAGCTGGACCTCCAGCTCCAGAAGAATATGTAGACAGATTCTGTGACAAACTAGGCCTTGGTCAGGAGACTGTTGAAAAGGCAAAAGAAATATTAAGGAAGGCAAGAGAAGCAGGGCTTACATCTGGAAGAGGACCTCAGGGAATGGCTGCCGCTGCAATATACATTGCAGCAATATTGACAGGAAACAGGAAGACTCAGAAAGAGGTTGCTCAGGTAGCAAACGTCACAGAGGTTACCATAAGAAACAGATACAAAGAGTTGACAGAAAAGCTTGGTTTAGACATTTCCATGTAATCTCTTTCTCATATTTATTTCATTGTTCCTCCTTCAACTTTTTCTCAATAAAAGACGGAAGGGCAAATACACTTCTATGAAGCTTTTCTGTATAGACCTTGAGGTTATAACTTTCGTCAGGTATTCTTGCTGGAACTTCAGGATCTATGATATCTGACGCTGCTATGTAAGACCACATACCTGTGGGATATGTAGGAACAAAGTAGAAGTATGGCTTTACAAGCTTGAAGTATTTCTTTAGAGTTTTGTATATTTTGAAGAAATAGCAATATTCTTCACGCAGTAGGGGGCTTCCAGACTGAAGCACAACAATACCCTTTTCTTCAAGTACCTTTTTGATTAGTTTTACAAACTCATCCTTAAAAAGAACTTCTGCAGGACCTATGGGATCAGAACCGTCAACGATCACGACATCATATTTCTTTCTAATGCTTTTGAGATATTCAAATCCGTCCATTATTATGAGATCAAAGTTCCCAGAATCAGGAAAGAAGAAATACTTCTTAGAGATCTCCACTACTTCTTCATCTATTTCCACAAGGTCTACATGTACCCTATGCTTTAAAGCCTCTCTTAGACTCCCTCCATCCCCCCCTCCAATTATTAGCACGTTCTTAGGACTTGGGTGGGCAAACATGGGAACGTGTACTAAAAGCTCATGATAAAAGGCCTCATCTTTCTCAGTTGTTTGAAATAACCCATCAAGTAAAAGCGCTTTTCCATAATCATATGTATCAACAACAAGTATCTCCTGATACTTTGACCTTCCACGATATAATACTCTTCTGCATTTTAAGCAAAACCTCATCGTCTCAGTTTGTTGCTCGCACACATAATTATCATCGTCAGTGGTATCACTCAAGAAACACACCTCTTTTCATTTCAAGAATGTTTGCACTCTTTGGATCTAGATACTGCCTTATGACTTCAAGAGCCCTTTCAGGCTTTGTATGCTCCCCACATGTATATATGTCAAGAGCTGCATAACCTAGCTCTGGCCATGTGTGGATAGATATGTGTGATTCTGCGAGCACAACGACGCCACTAACTCCCTGTGGCGTGAGTGGATGTACCTGAATACTTAAAATTGTCGCGTTTGCGGCCTCTGTAGCCTCTTTTAACATCTTTGCTATGAGCTTTACATCGTTGAGCGCTTGCCCGTTACATCCATATAGTTCTACAATCATATGTCTTCCCAGTGCCTTCATGCTAAGTCCCCTCAAAGCGATGCCCTTTTATGACACGTATTAACATGCACATTCTGAGAAGAACCGTTGATATATGATGTACTAAGGATATATTAGATTTACTCAATATAAAACAAGAAAGCTTGTGAGAAAGAGAGGTGTTTTTGGTTTCAATCAGACAGTAGAGCTCTCTTCGTCTTCGTATATGTCCTCTTTGGCGGGTTCATTATACCTCACAAAACCCTCAAGGGTTTCTATTCTGTACATCGTTGAGGTGTACCATTCACGTTTTGGGCTTCTCTTGACTGGAGCTATCTGCATAGCTCTTGTCTTCTCCACGTATCCCCAGTTCACATAGACGTTAAAGTTGTGAATCATATCTGTTATGACAACGCGCATATCAAGCAACATCCTTTGTAGATAATACCACTTCTCAAGAGAAGCCTCTGCTCTTGTAATTCCGAAATATCCAGCACATCTTGGGCCACGAAGACCTGAAATACCACGAGATATAAAGAGTCTTAACGCTTCTTTGGTCTCAGAGGGATCTGTAATGAATGTGTCGTACTTCGCATAATGCCTCTCCGGAAGAGGGTCTCTTATGTCGTATATCTCTGCACTGACGTTAAGACCATACTCTTTTGCTACATTATTAATAAAGTTCACCAGTCTTTCATCTATCTCAAGCACCACAACATCTTTTGGAAGTCCACTAAGACCAGCGACAATTGATGTAAGGTCATCGTCACCAATAACAAGTAATTTCTTGTTTTGTATATCCATTTTGTTTGCCATAAGAGCTACGCGTGAGACTGTGACCTCTGGAAGTACATATCCTTGATCATACTGTTGTATAGCCTCAGGCCTGTTCTCAGCAATCTTCTTAAACTCCTTTAATACGTCTTCGAAGTCCTCTAGAGATATCCCTCTACCCTGACAATGAGGACACTTCTTATAGTACGGCTTTGGTATCTCGAGCTCCTTTACAAGATCCTTTCCTTTGTTGGTGAAGACTATACTCTCCTCTTTAAACTCAATATATCCATTTTTGTTAAGTTCTTTCAATATTTCAGAAGCTGCAGGAATTGGTACTTCGGAGTAAAATATAATTTCCCAAAAATCTTCGGTAATTTGTAATGCTGATAAAATCCTTCTGATATCTGCGTCGTATACTGGCACCTTCGTTTTTTCACTAACTGTTTTTCTTATTGCTTCAATTATGTTTTCGGGGCTCATGAAATTAGTAAAAATAGTCTTATTATATAAGGTTTGACCAACAGGTTGCATAACATTTCTAAAGAGATTTCCTTACTAAAAATCCATGGGTTCATTTATGAATTACGCATAAGCTGAATAGATCTTGAAGGAAGAATGACGAATAAAATCTAATTTTTTAAAAAGGTTGAAGGTTCTCGTGTTTCATGGCCTTTTCTGAAAATCATGTTTATATTCGTACTCCTTAGTGTTCTATTTAAATAGAAATATTAAATTTAAAGGCCTTCGGAGGAATAACCATAGGAGAAGACGCACAACAAGAAAAAGGACCATCAAGAAAGGGGTTCTCCCTACGGGAGCATTCATGAGCATTCGATGACTTTTAACCCAAGTCTCTGCTTCTCGAGGAGGATAATCCCGTAGGGATTGGTCTTCATCAGCCCCTCATCGGCGAAAGCCTCGGAGCCTCCAATCCTTTTGGGGGAACCCCAAACGCCCCATCCGAAGGTTCACAATGGCGATAAAATCCCTATCCTCGATGAGACCGCAATTCGGGCATTTCATTAAACGCCCCTCTTGGGGTATCTTTGGGTTAACGTAAATTACGGGGATTCCATGCCATTTTGCCTTGTATTCGATCATCCTTTGCAATTCGCGGGCATTCCACTTTGAGAGCCTCCTATTAAAACTCTTCGAACCGTTCACAATCCTCTCCTTTATCCCGTTGAGATCCTCGAGGATTATGCCCACTCGCTCCCTCTTAGCAATTTCAACGATCTTATTAGATAATTTGTGCAGGAAGTCCTTCACCCTGTTCCTCTCCCTCCTCGAGTACTTTTTCAAGAGCTTTTCGCCCAGCCTTCTATTCCACGCTGAAATTTTTTGAATCTTCTGCCTCTTCAACTCGTAAACTCTATGAATGTGGTATAACTCTCTTGTGTCGAACCTGTACGCGTTTAAGCCTGCAAGAACAGTGACGTTCGTCAGGTTTATGTCAATGCTCATAAAATCCCTCGGCTCAAAGTATTCCACACTCTTCACGAAGTTTAGGACGAGTTTGTCTGGGAAGAGGAATAAACCTCCAAGTCTAAGTTTCTCTTCTTGGATCTCCTTCAAGAATGGGAGGATGTACGCGTATTTTGCGAGGTCTATCTC
>JAGGXY010000096.1:0-2597 GCA_021162855.1 Methanobacteriota archaeon | reverse complement strand
TCAGAGAGCAGTGCCCAGGAAGCAGGATATAATATCTTGTTCTCCCTGAATATTAACTCCAAGATCTCGCTCGCTATCCTCTTCATCTTATCTGCAAGCTCCTTGACGTGTTTGCTGGGATCCTCTTTTGCCCTTAAAAACAGCTGATATAGCTCCCTTAGTGCGAGGATCATCCTGTCCTCCCTTCCCCAGAGAACCCGTGGTACTGCTGTTATTCCTCTGCGTTCCAAATATGGGAAGATTAGCATCTGTACTTTTCTATAGTGAAGCCTTATTTTCCTCAGTTCTCTTAATATATTATTGATTTCATTCATAATGCTCTTAGTATCCTCTATACCAGACTTCTTTTCTATAAAACTGGCATATAGACTCAAAGCCTCTGCCTGCTTTAGTATATATTCGTTCTCCCTCATCAGAAGATCTATAGGGTGTCCTCGTGGCACGCCACTAAGCTCCCTTGACTCTAAAGAGTCCCTAAAGAGCTCTACATGGAGATCACAGAGCCTTAGTATTTCTGATATCTCCATACCTTCCTCTATGAGCTCCTGCTCAATTATAGGGATCTCATAGGGAGATATTTTTGATAATACGTCTTTAAACTCCTCTTTTAACGTTTTAACGTCTTTTCCTTCATGTAGTGCTTTTATAATCTTCTTCACAATTTCTACTTTTTCATTCATTTCCATACTTGACACATGCCACACCTCAAAAGTAGATTTAATTTCATACATTATTACTTTGCTATACAGAAATGATAAATCTTGTGGGTTTTCCAAGCCCATCGTGAGCGTAAATCTAAGCGGAAGGTTTTTGTTCGCAAATGCTCATAAAAGCTTACGGCAGACAGATCCCATAGAGGTTCTTAGATCAATAGTAGTTAGAGAGTCGAAGCCTATCGAGAATAATACACGATGTTCTAGCGCTTTTAATGTTTGTTTTAGTATTCCCCTCATTAAGTATTTTAAAGATTTCAAGGAGAAAATAAGACGTTCAATAGTGGCTAAGATCACTGGAAAGGAATAGAAAGTTTCTTATATACCCTCCTATGAGTAACAATTATTATGTTAAAAGAAGGAACTCCTGAACCTCAACCAGTTCACAAACTCAGGTCACATCGCGGCACGCTCGAGGAGGTGCTTTCTAAATAACCCTCCTTGTGGGCTGGAAGCCTCGCCCTTCAGGGTGGGGAGGAAAGCCCACCTACTGTATTTTTGCGTAAAGTTTTTGATACTTTCTGTCATATTATGCCATAGAGGGTGCCCCTGACCGTGCCCAATGAACCACGAGCAACCGTGCGAAAGGACGCTCCCTGTGGGAACCCTCACCGTTCACAGCGGGGAGGAGATCAGAGGAGATCATTAAGAGAGACTTACAAGCAAGATAAAAGTATAAAAGGTCATTAACAAAGTAAAGACGATATTAGATGGATCAGTCATTAACACACTTGGGGTTCATATGAATGAAAATACCCGAGTTAAAAGGCTATGGTAAAATAGGCACTGGCAAGTACAGGTTATTAAACTACATCATTGATATAAGCGAGCTTAATGGCAAAGGGATTAAGTACATTAGATCAAAGAACGACCTCATTTTAGCTGATTCACTAGTTATTGGCTCAAGTGACGTAGTTATCGTGCCGATATACCCCGTTCTTGTCCCTAAGAAGATCACTGATTACGTACTCGTTGAGTTGGATAGAAAAATTGAGATAGCGCCAAGTGCAAAGACGGAGTTCTATATACAAATTCCCGTCGATATAGCTGTGTACGCATATAGAGACAAGGACTTCACGATAATTGATATCATTCCCGGGTATAAGCCCAAGTATGCGCTCTATGGTAGTCCTGATGAGGGTGTTATAGCTAGGTACATGAGAACAAGTATTTATAATAGTGAACCCACACCTGAGATAGGAAAGGCCGTAGCCCTTGTGCGCGTTCGTAACAAGACGCGTGGATGGGTGACATTGACTAAAATACTCGTGCACTCCAATAATCTTAGGTTATATTACGAGGAGGGTTCTTGGAAGGCTTGTATACAGAAGCTAAATGTCGTCGTCGATTCCAGATCAACAGCCAGCGTAACATACGAGGGGATTACTTGTACTGGCGTGAAACCCATAGGCGATCCACTAGGCCTGAAGCCTCCTCGTATAGTCTATAAAACGAGCATGCTCTGGGGGATCTGATAATGGTAGACTTAAGTGATATAACTGGAGGATTCTCATGGTTTACTAATATTAATTGGCTTCAGATACTTATCGCAATAGTTATTTTCATACTAGGCGTTTTCATCGCATACCTCGCCAGAAAGCTACTTTATAGGGCGCTCATAAAATTCGTTCCGAAGACGGTAGCACATAACACGGCCAGGATAATATACTATGCATTAGTCATAATATTCGCCATCTCCGCGCTAGGAACTCTTGGCATAGATCTAACGGGCTTGATTATAGCTGGCGGTATTATAGGTATCATACTTGGTTTTGCACTACAGAGTGTCACAGCGAATCTTGTTTCTGGTCTGTTTCTTTATTGGGAAAGGCCACTAAAACCAGGAGATGTCGTTGAGGTTGACGGACATGCTGGCGTTGTCCT
>JAGGXY010000036.1:0-4825 GCA_021162855.1 Methanobacteriota archaeon | reverse complement strand
GTCTATATGCGAAAATAAGATTAAACAAGGCATGGTTGAGGATAAAACAGAGGAAAATGAGAAACAAGATAGAATAGGGATATGTGGCTCTCTAAGTATAGTGGATTGACCCGGAACTAATTACGACTACATCTTAGTATGCCTACATATGTGATCGATTATGGTTCCAGGTTCATATACAATACTGTCCTGTTTCTCCTCTTCTTTGATACCTTAAGATCTGATCTCAGAAGTGAGTGCATAGGACGTCATAAGTTGAGACATTAGATCTTTGATCTATGCTTCTGATGTTGTCCAATAAAATTATATTAGAACAAGAGAGTAAATTTAGTGTGAGGGTCTTCTTCGGGGGTATTCCCATGAGGGGCGACCTTATAGTCCTAGGCCTATTTTTACTTATAATTGGAGCTGCCTTGGCGTCTTACACTCATTTAGAAATTCAGGAGTACCAGGAGTACTTAAAAGAGGGTTCCGTAGACTCTAGATGTCCCATCGGAGATGTCGTAGAGACTCTTAAAAATCTCTTTATGTTTGGTGTAATCTTGTCTTGTGTGGGTCTTTTTATTGCCTTAGCAGGCGTATTAAGTAATCCCCAACAAAGGGCCAAGTTTAAGTATTAGTGAAGATTTTGATTTGAAAGATAAATATGGAGGTTGAATAAATATCCTATCAGGAATCGGTATTGGGCTTATTATAGGGATTCTTATTACTGCAATGGGCTTTATATATCTTAATAAGTGGGTAGAAGACAAGGCTAATTCGGAATGGAATATTCCGCCGGAGATTGTTGGAGAAATCGCATCGAAAGTAGAGTCTACAGGAGGAAAAGTAATTACGGCGAGTATTGTCTTGGCATTTATCTTTGTAATTGCAGGAAATTTCACGTGGATAGCAGAAATAAGAGGCAAAAGAGAGCGGGAAAATAAGTAAATAAGGTCTCAATAACAGTATAACTAAAAGTAAGTAACGGCTTATACCTCTTCACAAGTCTTAGTGGTTAGCTTACTCCAAACTATTGAAAGCTCTTAATCTGAAAGATTGTTAAAAGAGTTTCTTAAAGTTCTTTATATACCCTCTTGAGCCTTCATTAATATATTTTCGGTTAAGGCAGTTTAAAGTAATGGTAAAATTTTGTAAAGGACTTATTATCTCTGACAAAAATCAGTAAAAACTTTGCTGGAGTCTTATCATGAGTTTTCTCGTCTGGGTAAGATACGAGCCCTATACTTTACATAACTTGCATACTGCAAATATATAGATATAATATACACGACTCATATCCTCCCTTCGTGCAAAATTCATTGTAAGGGGTTTTTTATCCTGTTTTTAATGCACATCCTCAGCCTATGTCATTGTATCTTGCATGATAATAGACCTTGTAAATAAAAAATCTGGTAAAAAAAAATATGTACCTATATAGTAGCGTAAAAAACTGATGCTACTAAACTTTTTACTGAGACACATGTTCTGTGAGTTATAGAGGGCTACACAACCATCTCGGATTAAAAACAGGATAAAAGAATTTTTAATCGATATCGTCAAGGGCGGCGAGCAATGCTATGGCCTATATATAATAAGACCGAGAAAATCATTGCAGAACACAATAACTCGATTTACATACAATATCATCATATTACGACGGGGGCCTGAGTATCGGGTCGGAACTAATTACGATCACATCGGGGTCTATATACCCTTATGTGATCATCTATGGTTCCAGGTTAACGTAGAATACTATCCGGTTATTCTCTCCTCTTTTGGTCGGGACGTCCCTCTTAATGCTCTCGAATACCTTTCTGATAGCCCTGTCAGTAACGTTCTGAAATTCGGGTATCTCTCTGACCTTTTCATAGATCTCCGATGAGGATATCTCCCCACTATTGAATACCTCTTTAACTATTATCTCCCGGACTCTCTCCTCTAGGGTGCTTGGCCTTGGAAATCTGTGTGCTGGGAGCAGGTACTTTAAAACATCAATATCCGCTTTAGTGACATAATCTCGGCCGTTAAGTAATGCGTGCCCCTTGGCCATTTTTATGAGGTACAGGTAGGCACGGGACATTGACATTGAAGTCCTTACCTGGAGTTCAAATGCTAACCTCCTTAAGTCCTTGAGATAAGCTTCATCTATTTTTACTTTGACGGGCTCATCCTCAAATGGGAGCTTTAGTCCCTCCTTGAGCCTATCAAACCAGCTTTCAGATGAGATGTTATAAGTGAGCCTTTGCATGTCCTCTGGGGTGAACCTGACACCGATAGGGACGAGCCTCTCGGGTATGAGTGTGCTGTAGTAAGTTTCCCTGCCGTACTTCGAGAAGTTCTCCTCAGAGAGTGCTGCGATGAGTGATATGTTTGCCTCGATCCTTCTCGGATCCCTTCCTGACCTATCGTGCCTCTCGTACACACCGCGGTCTAGTATGTCTATGAATAATCCCTGGAGCTGTTGTCTCTGCTTAGTAGAGACTCCGTGAAATGCGGTCGTTAGGTCATTGTGTATCCAGACCTTATTCTGGAAATGTTCGCTGGGGAAGTCAAATACTGAGGACTCGTATATTTTGGATGGGAGCATTATTACATGGTCTGGATTTGCCTCGTGTAATGCCCTGAGGAACGTTGACTTCCCTGTACCGCTCCTCTGTATTATTATGTTGGAATTTGGCCTCTGGTTTATGTCCTTGGGGTCTATGGAGACTGTCATGGCGTTTATAATCGCAGTAAGCCATACAAGAGATGTCTTATAAAAATATTTAGAGAGAAGGGAGAGAATGTCACTTGTTCTTTTAATGTCACTCACATTATTCACCTGTAATTCTCTTGTGCTCTTGTTTGAGGAGATCTAACGCATCAGTTGTAGTCCTTGATTCCCCCTCAATCTCCTGTTGCCCTTCTACATTCTTATCCATGTCTTTATTGAGACAGGGGCACTCATCTGAGTGCTTTACTGTATAGCGAGTATTCAGCGGATTCTCAGGGTCTCTGATCACCTCAACTTCTATAATGTGTGGCTTGTATCCATATTGTTCAGCTATCTCCATTAGTGCTGTACCTCTTTGAGAGTTCTCTGGAAAGTATATTATGGTCTCTCCGTCCTCTTCTTTTGCCTCATGTATTGGTATAGGCCAGTACTTCCTGACCAGCTGTCCATTTTCCTCTACCTCTATTGGGAATGCCGCTATCAGCTTTCTTCCGTTTGAGAACTCCCTCTCAAAAATCTTAGGATCGCTTCTGAGGTCTATTAATACTGTATACTTCCCTGTATCTGGTCTCCAGAACTCTAGTCTAGCCCTTCTAAGCTTAGATCCCTTGTGTATTCGCAGTTTCATGAAGTATCACCTCCTATTGCCTTTTTCTCGTCATCTGAAAGATAGGATGGTCTCGCTAGTTCTCTGCGTATAAGCTCTCGTAGTAAGTCTGCTAGATCCATGCCTCTGTACTTGGCTACTTGTTTTATCAATTCATAGTCTTTTTTCGGAATTCTAAAGGCATAGAACACTAGTCTTTTGTCGGTCATGCTATCACCTCCCATGTACGTATTTATATCTCTAAGATTACGGGGATGTTCATCCTAGTAAACTATATGTATTCGGACAGTATATTGCATTATTGTCCGTATATGCAAGAAACTGTCCGAACATTGTAGGAGAGGAATTGGGGGTAATACCAAAATGAGAGGGAGAAGTAGTATCCTAGAGTATTTGAAAACGATTTTAAAGGAGTTAGATAAAGGATTCAAACCTAAGGATCTAGATAACAGGTTTAACGGACATATTCCACATGATACGCTTTACAGAATACTTAATGTGCTTAAAGAGGCGGATCTGGTCTACGTAGATAAGAAGGGAAGATATCAATACAAGTGGAAAAAAGGCATTAGGGAGTATAGTAAGAAAAACTATGAGATAGCGATGAATCACTCGAAATTACTCTTAGAATCTAAAAATCTTGAAGAGCTTGTTGAGAATGAGCATTTTCTCAAGCATCTTAAGACAGGATATCCAGATATTTATGAATTATATATGAATTGGAAAAATGCTAAAGAAAACGTGAAAAAAGCAGAAGAGGACTTTGAGAATGCTATAAAGAGGGAAATTTTAGAGGCAGGATTTAAGATAACAGGTAAATTGGAGAAATCTAAAGGTAAGGTTGTTTCTACCGCGATTCTTGATCTTATAAAATATCTCTACCTCTCTGATATTAGAGACATAGAGCTAGAGTCTGATGAGGATAAAGTTTATTGTGAGTCTTTTAGAGCAGTTCCTATTTCCTTAGATCCCTCAGCTATTCCAGAGCTTAAAGACTTGATCATCAAGCTAATAAACTCCAAAAGGCTGAGAAAAATATACGAGAAATATGCTAAATTAAGGGATGAAGAGTCTAATAAGTGGTCTGAACTCGAAAAGAAACTCACCTTTTTAATCAGTAAGGTTGAGCATGGAGAACCCCTTAAAGGATTTTGTGACTTGTGTCCTATCGTTATAATTAAAGACGAGGAGGAAGAGGAAAAGACAAAAAGAGGAGGAAGGATTATATGAAGCTCTTATCCTCTTCTAAGATATCTAAGAAGAAAGCTAAGAAAGGCTTTGAGTATCCTATAATAAGACTTCCTAGGGAGTGTTCTGATATCATTGGAAAGACTGCTGAGATCTATAGGGTTGATGAAAATAAGTTCTTAGTTATAATTAGGGATAGTCCTAGGTTGGACAACAAGTTGTCCAACCGTGCTACTATATCCAAGGATAAAAGAAGTCAAAACCTATCCTCTATCCAAAATATCTCTAATGTCTTATCCTCTTTTCTATCTCAAAAAGAGAACAAGTATTTATGG
>JAGGXY010000032.1:0-11170 GCA_021162855.1 Methanobacteriota archaeon | reverse complement strand
CATATACAATCTAAAATACTGGGAAAAAATAAAAGAACACGAAGTTGCTGATAAGATAGCTCTAAGTGAGGAGTAATTACTAATAAAGCAACCTACTCAAGATTTCACCGCCTAGAGTTCGATGGCATTAAAAATATAGGTATTAAGGGCTTTTTGTATCATCTGTGCAGACGCCTTTCAAATTGTTTATTAAAAAACTAACATTTGAACGTCTTCATGATCAAATGTGAGTATATTGTAAGAGTAGAGAATCTCCGAAAAAACTTATAAATTCTGCCAAAAACTGTTTTTGAGGTGCTCTATTAATGCTTCCCTATCTAACGAAATAGTCCTCTGCCAAGATATTTAAATATTAAATAAATGCTAAGTACAATAGTATTCTCGGTAATCATGAGGGGGATAGAATATTAAATGAGCCGCCTTCATGACGGCAGGATAGCCAGTAGAAGCGAGAACAATGCTCATCCCACGTAAGACCATCCCAATGACGCGCTGATCAATGATGTGCAGGAGGGAAAGCCCCGCGCTCGTAGTCTCCGAGACATCCCAAATACAAAGCACGGTCAACCATATGTCAGAGAACAACCTTCAGAGAGTAGCTTATAAGGGTATTCTTTCCACTTCGAATTCCTCTCTTGTGGGGTGAACTTCAATAATGTATTTTTCTCCTGGTATTTTTTCCTTTATGTCTTCTAATACCCAAGGTGCCACTAGCACTTCATTATTATGAATCTTAATGAACCTCTTGGGAATTCCTAGTTCAGTCACAAGTATTCTGTGAACGTCCTCTGGAGAGAGTCCCTCTGGAGGTATTATAATACCTCGCATTATAGTTCCCTCTTCGGTAACAAGTTCATATTCTTTAGCGATGTTCCTCGCTATTCTGAGGAATCTCTGCCTAAGTTGACCTGCATCTTTATATCTTGAAGAGCAGAAATGAAGTGTCATGTCAACATCTGCACTATATATTACTGTGAGTGCCGCGAGATCACTCCCCAAAGCAGCTACAGTCTCGTCATCTCTGAACTCATATCCTAATTTAGATAGAGCTTCATAGTTTGACTCTACGATTTCTAGCTCGTTCATATTAAGAAATTGAACGCCGATTTCGTCTAACTTTTCTGCTAGTATTATCATGTCCTCTGTTTTATCTGGAAGGGCTGGTATTTCCACGCCGACATCCATTCCCGTGTCCAGGGCAACTGTTAGAGCCTTATAATATGGTGTTTTATCAATTCTCTTCCAGGTATGCGGTAAAGGATGAAAGCGTATCTCATCAAGTCCAGCATCAGATAATTCCTTTATTGCATGAGTGTTCACGGTTGTTGTGTACATGTGAATATGAAAATTCTCTCCAAAGGCGTCTTTTAGGAGTTTTATGTACTCAAGAGTCCTATCAAGAACAAGAGTGGGTTCTCCTCCTGTGATACCAGCACCTTCTGCAGACATTCTATGTGCCTCTTCTAGCGCATCTTCTATTGAATGTACAACGTTTTCATTAGCATAAACGACATCCCGTCCTCTTCTCTTCTCTGAGAGGGGGCAATAGGGGCAGTTCATGTTGCAGAGACCTGTCACAAAGAGTACTAGTTTTGATCCTCTCCAGCAATATTCGCACCCTTTTGGGAGTTTTCCTCTCACTACTGAGTCATAAGGAAGCTCAAATATTGCCACCTTGATCACATCCTTATTATTGTTTTCATGCTATTCTTAAGCAATAATATTCGCTTGGGATATAGTGAATACATTAAGGTATTTAAGTTAGATGATGTTTAGGTCATTGGCATTTCTGTAGTGTCAGTTCACTTCTCTTAGCCTTTAGAGATCTTTGCAGACAAATGTATTATATCATCAGCTTACTGATGAAGAGAAGGAAGAGTGATTTGCTATGAGGTTGAGTATTGTTAAACCTGTGCTTCAGGTTGCCCTAGACGTGCTAAGCATAAAAAAAGCATTAGAGATCGCAGAGAAGGCCGTTAGAGGAGGTGTGGATTGGTTAGAAGCAGGAACACCATTAATAAAGTCAGAAGGGATGAAATGCGTTAAAGTCCTTAGAGATTCGTTTAAGGATAATTACATCGTTGCTGATATGAAGACCATGGATACAGGAGCCCTAGAGGCAGAGATGGCCATAAGAAGTGGTGCGAACATCGTAACTGTCATGGGTTTAGCCCCTGATGAGACTATCGAGAGTATGGTAGAGAAGGCAAGAGAGCTTAATGCGTATGTCATGGCAGATCTTATGAATGTTGGAGATATTATTAAAAGAGGTCAGGAGGTTGAATCCTTAGGAGTTGACATTGTGTGCCTTCATCTTGGTATAGATCAACAGAGGAAGAGGAGAATAGACTTCGATATGGTTAAGAAACTTTCGGAGACCCTTGAGATACCGATTGCAGTTGCAGGGGGTCTTAATAAGGAGACAGTGGCTCTTGCAGTCAGGGCTGGAGCAAAAGTGATAATTGTCGGGGGGGCAATAACGAAAGCTGAAGACCCTGAGCTTGCTACTAAAGAGATAAAGATGTCCTTGGAGGAATCGTATGAAGAATCCTAAGACTGCCCGAGATACACTCCTTAAGATATTTTGGGTAATGGGTTCATTAAGTGATGTCATTATAGAAATCCTGCACAGAGGGGCTCCTGGAGACGTGAAGAGAATTCGTGGTGAGGACATCAGAAGGGTAGGAAAACATTGGCTTGAGACATACTCTTCGTCAGATATTCCCTATCATAGAGTTCTAAGGATATACTACAAAGGAAAACTCGTGTTCTCACGACTTAAAGATGACATTGTAGTGGACATAAATGAACTTTTAAGAAAAGATTCTGAAGACCCTTAAAATGATGAGTAAGTTAGAGACCTCTCTTGAAGCTCGAGGATGGGCTTGTTAGAGGAGAATGCTATAGCCTTCACGTTTGTTGTCCCAACGTCGAGGATGAGATAGTACATGAACATAACATATAAATATTATATGCCTTTGTTGTAACAAGGACTCGACTATATCATAATTTGGGATATATAGCCATTTGAGAGGGCCTCGGCCAGACGCCTGAGGCCTCGGACATTGGGAGTCTTTGATGGAGTATTTGTGAGGTACTTTAATCCGAGGCCCATTCAGAGGCCCCCAATGGACCCTCTTATTGGGGGCCTCTGAGGGCGTCACGGCCGAGGACGGGAAAGCAGAGTCAACAGTTTAGTCTATAAGGGCTTTGGAGGTAGAGGTTGCTATGTCTAAGGTTAGTAGACCTAGAAGAGGATCTCTAGCATATAGTCCTAGGAAGAGAGCGTCAAGGGAAGTGCCTAGAATCAGAAATTGGCCGGATAGTGGAGATAAACCACACATACAGGGATTTGCGGGGTACAAAGCTGGAATGGTGCATGTCTCCATGATAGATGAGCGTCCGCATGTGATAACTCATGGAATGGAGGTTACAGTTCCAGCAACGGTCATAGAGACTCCTCCTATGGTAATAGCTGCGCTAAGGTTCTACGAGAGAACACCATATGGTCTAAAGACCATTACCGAAATCTGGGCTGACAAGGGCGTTCTGATGGAGACTATAGAGAAGTACGTTGAGGGATCGTCAGAAGCAAGGAAAGTGATTGAAAAGTACCTTGAGAGAAGAATTGACGTGTACAAGAACCATGATATAAATAGTAAGTGGAAGAAATTAGAGGGATCAAGTGTTGCTGATGTCAGGGTTCTTGCTTTCACACAGCCGTATCTCATAACTGGTGTTCCAAAGAAGGTTCCAGATTTCATGGAGATAAGAATAGGCGGAGGATCCATTGAAGAAAGAATAGAATACGGAAAGAGCATCCTTGGAAGGGACATAAAGTTCACAGATTTTGCATCTCCCGGAATGCTTGTCGATGTTGTTGCAGTTACCAAGGGTCATGGGTACCAAGGGCCAGTAAAGAGATGGGGTATAAAGCTCCTCCACCATAAGGCTAGAAAGGGTCGTAGAAAGGCAGGATCAAAAGGCCCAAGAACACCACATTGGGTAAGACCAACAGTGCCTTTGCCAGGTCAGATGGGATATCATCAAAGGACAGAGTACAACAAGCTTGTGATAAAATACGGAGAAGATCCCAATGAGATCAATCCAGCAGGAGGGTTCAAGCATTATGGACTCATAAGAACCGCATATGTTCTTATCCATGGATCAACACCAGGTCCTGTGAAGAGGCTTATAAGATTTAGAGAGGCCATAAGGAACGTGGACAACATAAGGCTTCCAGAGCCGAAGATAACATACATTTCAACGTGGTCCATTGAGAGGGTGATGGCCGTATGAAGGTTCCAGTATATGACCTAGAGGGCAATCCTGTTAAGGAAATAGAGCTCCCCAGGACTTTTTCAGAATATGTTCGTGCAGACGTGATAAGAAAGGCATTCAGAATATACCTTATGAACAACAGGCAGCCATATGGCACTAATCCAAGAGCTGGAAAGAACATATCAGCAGAGAGTTGGGGAGTAGGATACGGTCTTGCTAGGATCCCAAGGCTTCCAAATGGCCGTGGTGCTTTTGCTCCAAACACTGTTGGTGGATACAGGGCTCATGGTCCCAAAGCTGAAAAGATTTGGAAGAGACACCTAAACAAGAAGGAACTCAGGCTAGCTTTGAGATCAGCAATATCTGCCACTGCAATAAAGGAACTTGTTATAGGACGTGGTCATAAGGTTCCCGAAGATAAGCAACTACCAATAGTGATTGTAGATGATATTCAGAGCATAAAGAAGACAAAGGATCTTCTTAGAGTGTTACATAACTTGGGGCTAGAAAAAGATCTTGAAAGAGCTGCTAAGAGAAAGATAAGGGCAGGAAAAGGTAAAATGAGAGGGAGAAGATACAAGCAAGCAAAGAGTGTACTCATAGTAGTCTCGAAGTATGATGGCATTGAGAAGAGTGCTTCAAACATTCCCGGGGTTGAGGTTTCATTGGTGAAACAATTGAACATAAACAAACTTGCTCCTGGAGGAGTACCAGGAAGGCTCACGATATATACTGAAAGTGCACTGAGGGAGTTGGGGGGATGGCCATGAAGCCCATACAGAGGAGTAAAGACATACTCTCAATAATATTATATCCCGTAGTTACAGAGAAAGTGCTGACGAACATGGAAAAGAACAACGAGTTAGACTTTATAGTAAGAAGGGATGCTAACAAGATAGAGATAAAGAAAGCTGTTGAAAAACTCCTTGGAGTCAGGGTCGTAAAGGTCAGAACACGTATTGAGAAGAGAGGAAAGAGAGCTACTGTCAAACTTCATCCTGATTACAGTGCGTCGGAAGCAGCAGCACGTTTGGGGATCATGTGATTGGGGTGTGAGCAATGGGTAAGCGTATACTTGTCCAGAGGAGAGGTCGTGGAGGAAGTGTCTTTAGGGCTCCTGATCATAAATACCTTGGAGCTGTTAAGCATCCTCCATTTAGAGAAGGTACTGGAATCGTCGAGGACATAGTCCATGATCCTGGTCATAGGGCTCCGATAATGATAGTGAGATTTGAAAACAACGAGAAATACTACATGATAGCCCCTGAAGGCATAGCAGTTGGAGACACGATAGAAATAGGACCTGCAGCATCAATAAAGATCGGAAACATACTCCCATTAGCAAACATACCAGATGGAACTCCTGTATATAACATTGAAGCAAAGCCAGGAGATGGAGGTAAGTTCGTTAGATCAACGGGAACTTATGCCCTGGTCATAGGACACGACAGGGATAGGGTCTATGTGAAGATGCCATCAGGTCAAGTTAAGGAGTTTCACTATATGTGCCGTGCTGCAATTGGCGTTGTAGCCGGTGGAGGTCGTGTTGACAAGCCATGGGTTAAAGCAGGAAAGAAGTATCATGCAATGAAATCTAGGGCTACGAAATGGCCTAAGGTTCGTGGAGTTGTGATGAACGCGGTCAGTCATCCTTTCGGTGGAGGTAGTCATCCACACGTTGGTAGGCCTACCACGACGAGCAGACATGCACCACCTGGTAGGAAGGTCGGTCATATTGCTGCAAGACGTACTGGTGTCCGTAAGTGAGGTGAGTTATCATGGCTGAGGATTATACCAAGAAGTTATTGGAAGAGCGCAGATGGAGAGAGTTTAGATATCGGGGTTATAGCCTAGAGGAGCTCCTTAATATGTCACTTGAAGAGTTTGTCAAGTTACTTCCCGCAAGACAGAGAAGAACCCTTCTCAGAGGACTTACTGAAGAACAAATGAAACTCGTTGAGAAGATAAGGAAGACACCCCCAAACAAGGTTATAAGGACTCATCTAAGGGACATGATAATCATTCCAGAATTCGTAGGACGTACAATAGCAGTACACAATGGTAAGGAGTTCGTACCCGTGAGGATCACTCCAGAGATGATAGGACACTACCTCGGAGAGTTCGCCCTTACTAGGAAGCCTGTTCAGCATAGTGCACCAGGTGTTGGTGCTACTAGGAGTTCTAAGTTCATGGCAGCCAAGTGAGGTGCTTAGTGATGCCTTACTCCTATGAGCCTAATCCAGAAACGAGCGCAAAGGCGTACGGAAGAGAACTTAGGATCTCTCCAAAGCACTCGTATGAAATCGCCAACGCTATTAGAGGGCTTCCACTGGCTGAGGCTATAGTACTCCTCAAGGATGTGATAAACCTGAGAAGGCCTATACCATTCAGAAGATATCGCAAGAAAGTTCCTCATAGGCATGGTTCATACGAGGCTGGCAGGTTCCCCAAGAAGGCCTCTATGGTATTCCTAAAGCTCCTAAGAGAAGTTGCATACAACGCTAGATACAAAGGACTTGATCCTGCTGTCATGTATATTTCCCATGTGTCAGCCTACAAGGGAAGGGTCATCAGAGGATGGATGCCGAGAGCCTTTGGAAGGGCTACGCCGTGGAATGAACAAACAACGAACATAGAGATCGTCATAGAAAACATGAGTGAGGGTAAACTCAAGGAGTACGAAGGTAAGATAGAGAAGTGGAGAGAGATCATAAATGATTTCCTCGAGACAAAGCTTCATGAGTTCGTTAAGAAGTAGAGGTGAGTAAATGCCTGAAGCATCCAAGAAGGAGAACATAGTTAAGCGCATAGTGAAGTTCAGATCAAGTTATGCTCTCATAAGAGAATACTTAATGAACGAGTTTAGGCTCGCTGGCATAGGATACGTTGATATAATAAGGTCCCCGCAAGGCTATGTAATCCGCATATTCGCTGACAGGCCTATGTACATTGCGAGGAATAGAGCAAAGCTAGCACAGATAGAAAGAGAGATAGAAAAGAAATTCGGACTTAAGAACGTGAGGATAACACTTCTAAGACCTCCGTCAGACATAACATCTAAGCCTCCAGAGGAGCTCACAGATGAGGAACTGATATTTGTGAGAGAGCTTAACCCATGGATAATGGCCTCAAGAATTGCAAGAAACTTAGAACGTGGCTGGAAGTTCCGTAAAGCAGCATATGCAGCTCTTAGAAGGATCCTTGCGGCTGGGGCAGACGGAGCTCAAATAGTAATCTGTGGTAAAATAACAGGAGAGCGAGCAAGATGTGCTCAGTTCGTTGCTGGTAAGATAAAGTACTGTGGCGAGGTCGCTGAGAGAACCGTGAAGAACGGATTCGACATAGCAATAACGAAGGCTGGAGTAATAGGGGTTACTGTGCGCATAATGAGACCAAACGCTCCACTTCCAGATAGAATAAGAATACCAAGCAGGGAAGAGGTCATGCAGATAATCGAAGATCTCAAGCCAAAGGAGGAATCCAGTACTGAAGGAGGTGCAGAGAATGGTACTTCTGAGGCCAGATGATATCAGAAGGATGTCAATGGAAGAGCGCCTTCAGAAGCTTGAAGAGCTCCGAAAGGAGCTAATAAGGCTTAGAGGGCAAGCAAAAATGGGTGGAGCTGTTCAAAATGCTGGTAAAATTAAGGAAGTTAGAAGGGCTATTGCCCGAATACTTACCATAATCCGTGAGGAGCAATTAAAAGAAGAAAAAATGAAGGGTGAGAGGTGAAAATGGCGAAGAAGCAAAAGAAGACGAGCCCTATATTGGGCCTTCCTGAGGATATATTTGAGTTTGAGAAGATCTCTATAGAAACGATGGAAGTAAAGATATATACTGATAAGAGGAAGTATGGGAAGATAGTTACCATCGTTGAGGGCATTGATGAAAAAGCAGTAGATGCAGAAGCTCTCCTGAAGGAACTAAAAACGAAGTGCGCCTGTGGTGGAACGCTAAAGGATGGGAAGATAATACTTCAGGGGGATCATAAAGATAGGGTTCAGAAAATCCTCGAGGAGAAGGGATTCATAATAAGATCATCATGAGGCAATCAAAGAGGAGTATTAAGTGGCTAAAGAGATCAGCGCTAAAGCACGAGATAATAGGCAAGAAAATAGAAGTAGTGGACTCAACGTGTCCTGAGTACGTGGGAATAAAAGGTATTGTAATCTACGAGACAAAGAACACATTGAAGATACGATGTGATGACGGTAAAGATAGAATAGTGCCGAAAAAGGTGTGTAGATTTAAGATGTGGATTACGGATGACGTTCATGTAGTATTTGATGGTATTGAAATAGCATATCGTCCGTACGAGAGAATCATAAAATCGAGGTGGTTATAAATGGCTAAAAAGAGATCTGGACCTAGAGATATAGGAATAGACGTGAAACCGCCTGAAAAAGAATGTGATGATCCGTACTGTCCATTTCATGGTAATCTTCCAGTGAGAGGACAAATGTTTATCGGTAAGGTCATAAGTGATCGCATGCAGAAGACAGTGACAATAGAAGTTGAGAGATGGTACTACGTCAAGAAGTACGAGAGATATGAAAAGAGACGATCGAAGATTCATGCTCATAATCCGCCATGCATAAACGCAAAGAAGGGGGACATAGTGAGAATCATGGAATGTAGGCCCATAGCTAAGACTGTCGCTTTCGTTGTTATCGAGAAGATAAAAGGGGGTGAGACCGAATGAAGGGCGTTGCTGCAAGGGTTACTAGAGGCCTTCCTGTAGGGGCACGACTTATATGTGCTGACAACACAGGGGCAAAGGAACTAGAGATCATAGCAGTAAGAACATACCATGGAGTAAGAAGGAGGCTTCCAGCAGCAGGAGTAGGGGATATGGTAATCGTGAGTGTGAAAAAAGGAACAGCCGATATGAGGAAGAGAGTCTTCCCAGCAGTCATAATAAGGCAGAGAATGCCCTATAGGAGGCCAGATGGTATAAGAGTGCAGTTTGAGGATAATGCAGCTATAATCGTGAACCCGCAGGGAGAACCTAGAGGATCGATAATAAAGGGACCCGTGGCCAGAGAAGCTGCTGAGCGTTGGCCGAAGATAGGTGCATTAGCCTCGATAATAGTCTAAACATGAGAGGTGCTAGAAATGGTATTTTGGAGAACTAAGTCAAAACAACCAAGAAAACAAAGGAAGGTCCTTTACACAGCACCAAAGCATATTAGATATAAGATGATGTCTGCGCATCTATCAAAGGAACTTAGAGAGAAATATGGGGTTAGGTCTCTTCCTATTAGAAAAGGAGACGTAGTTCGCGTTATGAGAGGAAAATATCGCGGTCACGAGGGTAAGGTTGTTGAAGTTGATAGGAAAAGGTACTACATATATGTTGAAGGTGTGAAGGTAAAAAAGGCTGATGGTAGAGAAGTTCTAAGGCCAGTTCATCCAAGTAAGGTCATGATAATAAAGCTTGATCTTTCAGACAAATGGAGGATCAAAATACTCGAGAGAAAGGGAGTTAAGAGAGAAGTAATTGAGGAAGAGATTGCAAAAGCCGAAAAAGCTCATGAAGAAGAATCAAAGGTTGAAAAGGTAACTAGCGAAGAGAAGGTGGAAAATGTTGAGACTATAGCTCAGGAGGCGTGATGATATGGCAGGTGAGAGACTTAAGAGATTAGCTGCACCGAGGGTCTGGTATATCTCAAGAAAGACGCATAAGTGGGCTGTGAAGCCTAGTCCTGGACCACATCCACAGGACAGATCAATACCCCTACTTTACATCATAAGGGATTACCTTGGGTATGCCGACACTGCTAGAGAAGCTCGTATGATCATAAGTGCTGGAAAAGTTCTTGTAGATGGTCGTGTCATTAGGGATTATAAGTTTCCTGTAGGCCTCATGGACGTAGTTGCAATACCAGAAACTGACGACTACTTCAGGGTCATAATGCTTCCTCAAGGATATATAGGGCTTATAAGGATACCGAAAGAGGCAGCCTCTTGGAAGCTCGTGAGAATTGAAAACAAGACTAGTGTTAAAGGAGGAAAGATCCAACTGAACCTCCATGATGGAAGGAATATACTCTTAGAACAGAATATGTATAAGACTGGAGATGTACTCAAGATAGAGGTCCCGTCACAGAAGATTTTAGATGTTTTTGAGTTCAAGGAAGGAAACGTAGCTATGATCATCGGAGGAAGCCACTTCGGTAAGTATGGGATCATAGAAAGGTATGAGATCATAAGGAGTCCATTACCAAACGTAGTGTATCTGAGGCCATATGGAGGGCCAGAAGGAGAACTCTTCATGACGATAAAGCCGTATGTCTTTGTGGTCGGCAGGGAAAAGCCAGAAATAACGATATCTGGTGAAACTATACCAAAGATAGAGCAAGGGTGATGTAAATGAGTCCAGAGAAGCTTAAGAACCCTATGAGGCAGATTAGGATAGAAAAGGTCGTTATAAACATAGGTGTCGGAGAGGGTGGAGAGAAGCTTAGGAAGGCTATGACTTTGCTCGAGAGACTAACAGGACATAAGCCAGCATTCACGAGAGCAAAGGTCACGAACAGAGAGTTCGGTATAAGAAGGGGCCTCCCAATAGGTTGTAAGGTCACACTTCGTGGAGAGGATGCGGAAAAATTCCTAAGGAGAGCATTTGAAGTCTTGGAGCATAAGATCCCGAGGTCGTACTTCGACAAGTATGGAAACGTCTCATTTGGCATACCAGACTATACGCTCTTCAAGGACGTGAAATACGACCCAGAAATTGGAATATTTGGCATGGATGTATGTGTGTCATTCGAGAGACCAGGGTACCGCATAAAGAGGAGGAAAAGGTGTAAGACGAAGGTTCCTGAAAGACATCGCACTACTGTTGAGGAGGTAATTCAATTCCTTAAGGAAAAGTTCAATGTAGAGG
>JAGGXY010000083.1:0-32411 GCA_021162855.1 Methanobacteriota archaeon | reverse complement strand
GGCCAACCTCCTGCACCACAAGAACGCTCTATTTGCTCTCGTAAGAATCGAAAATGGCTAAAATAAATAAAAATGGATGCAGGAGGAAACGGTTCTTGATTGAGATCATGTAATGTTTATGTCATAATTGCTCAAAGGCTATTACTGTAATGGTAAGTTTAAATAGGTTTTATAGTGTCATACTTATATAGATAAGCTCTACAGGCCTGGCAAGGCACTCAAACACCCCAAATGACAGTAAAAATAAAGATCCAATGGGAGAGAATAGAAACGGGAGATGCGTGGAGTCCGCGTGCACCACAAAAGCCCAATGAAGACCACAAGGACGAGAGCAACGCTTGTGAAAATATGATCTATCAAGTATATGTTTTTAAATCCTTTGATATCTTTAGCTTTCTTCTTCTTAAATTTATTTGCATATAATCCTCGCTATCATTACATTTTATTTATGTAGTGTCGTTTTGAAGAGCACATCGAGGTCATTTGGTGAGTACTGTGAACGCTCTTAAGAGGTTTGTCATTGTTGTTCCTGTAACAAGCACAGGAGAAGTCGTGATGTATCGCGGGAAGAAGGGTTGGGAGCTGCCTGGAGGGTCCATAGAAGAGGGAGAGACTCCGGAGGAAGCTGCACTGAGAGAGCTCTTTGAGGAATGTGGAATAGAAGCGTCTCAAGAGGATCTAATGTTCATAGGTACAATAAAGGACAAGTCCGGCGAAGGATATATATTTGGTTTGTTAATAGACAAAGACACGCGTTTGGGAGATAGTGCAAGATTATTTAAGAGATTACCTGTGGGAGAACTTGCTTATCCGTTATATGAGACTATGGCCCTGATAAACACTACGATAATGAAAATCACTATTCAAAAGGGTGGTAAACATGGAAGATCTTAGAGACCCTAAGATAATCGAGAAAGCAAGGAAGATCTTGGAAGAATACAAATTATGCAACCACTGTTTGGGAAGGATGTTTGCAAGAATAGGTCATGGTATGAGTAACTATGAACGAGGAAGTATCTTGAGAGAGGTCCTTGCCCTAGAGGAGATTCCTCCAGAGAAATGTGAGCTTTGTAGGGGTATATTTTCTAGGAAAAGTCTAGAAATGTATGCAGAAATGGTCATTGAAAAAACAAAAGATATAGAATTTGAGTCCTTTCTCATAGGATCAAGGTTTGATGCTGAGATACTCATGAAGGAGGAAGAAATTTTAAATAAATTCGGCTCTGAATATGCAGAATCAATAAAGATGGAATTTAATAGAGAACTTGGGAAACTTATTTCAAGACTTACAGGCAAAAAAGGAAAAACTAAGAGACCTGATGTGACGATAGTAGTTGATACAAGATTTGACTATCTTGAGATAATAATCTCTCCTGTATACATTTATGGAAGATATAAAAAACTTGTGAGAGGTATTCCACAGAGCAGATGGCTGTGTCCATATTGTGATGGCATAGGGTGCGAAAAATGTAATTACCGTGGTACACTTTATGAAACAAGCGTGCAAGAGCTTATTGGTGATGTCGCAAAGGAGTTCTTTGACGCAGAGGATCATAGATTGCATGCCATGGGGAGAGAAGACATAGACGCAAGAATGCTCGGAAATGGAAGGCCTTTTGTCTTAGAACTAATAAAGCCAAAGAGAAGACGGGTTGATCTTAGAGTATTGGAGGAAGAAATCAATAAGAAAGCTAATGGGAAGGTGGAGGTTAAGCTAATAAGGTATGCTACTTATGAGGACGTCCTTAGGATCAAGAGCTATAATCCGAAGAAGAGGTATAGGGCAGTAGTGACCTTCGAGAAGGCTGTGCCAAAAGAGGATCTTATAAAAGCTCTTGAGACGTTAAGCGGGACGGAGATTAATCAATGGACTCCTCTTAGGGTCCTTCACAGAAGAGGAAATTTATTAAGGCGCAGGAAAATATATGAAGCAAGGCTTATTGAATATAAGGGCCAAGAGGCCGTGATAGAACTATATACAGATGGTGGAACGTACATAAAAGAGCTCATAAATGGAGATTTGGGGAGGACTACACCGAACCTATCAGATCTGCTTGGAGTAAAAGCTCAGGTTAAAGAATTAGACGTAATAGAAGTTGATTGGAGGGATTAAGGATGGTCAAAAAGCATCATGGATTTAGGAGAAAAACTAGGAAGAAGCTAAGTAAGTCACCGAGAGAAAGAGGGATGCCTCCAATTACAAGGTTTCTTCAGGAGTTTAACACAGGAGACTATGTAACAATAGATATAGAACCGAGTGTGCATAAGGGAATGCCTCATCCTAGGTTCCAAGGTCGCACAGGGGTTGTCATAGGAAAACAAGGTAAAGCGTATGTTGTTAGAATTCGTGATGGCGGTAAGTACAAGAAGATCATAGCCCTTCCAGTACATCTTAAACCAATACAAGTGACGAAGCCTGCTGAAGCCTAATAAAGTTCTCTGTAGTGTCCTCCTCTTTCAATTAAATTTAAGGGGTGTTCACATTGGATCAAAGAATCGTAGAAGAGGAACCATTATCACTTACAGAAGCATATAAATTATTAAAGGAAAAACTTAAGGACAAGGAGTTTCCACCCTCATTGAACCCTACATATGATGAAGAAGGGAAGACCTTGCCAGACTCCATAGTTGCGAGGGCCTTCTTGGACTATCTTAGGAGAATAAAGCCTATTGATTATGAAAAGGCTGTGGAGCTTAAGAAGAGAATCAGGGAAGAAATAGATTGGACTCAATATACCATAAGTGATCAGGAACTAAAAGGTCTCCTTTCAAAAATCGTTGATTTACTCCCAAGGAATCTTATAGAGCTCTATGTGATTCAAGATCAGTTCAACGTAGTTCTTAAGGAGGAGGATGCTAAAAAGATACTAGAAATCATTAAGGAAGTGATATCTCAGTGATATAAAATACGCCGATAGTTCTTCGAAGCAGTTTTTCACATTTCCCTCAAGTGAGCTTAAGATTGGGCACTCCGGCAGGGTAGTATCTACGGACTGTAAAATAGAGCATACTAAGGTTCACTTGGCAATACTTTTGTAAATTTTTTGTTGCAAATAATAAATACTTAAGGGTATAGGCATTACCTAATAGCAAGTGATCAAACAAGTTTAGGTGTATGCCATGCGAAGACCTCGTGGATCTCATCGAGTACGGGATGATAGGAAGAAAAAGAATCCTCAGGAGTTAGAGGACTTTGCATACATATTAGACGTCGTGAAGAAATGGTCTGAGGACAAGCGTACTGGTACTGTTCGTGAAGAATTCATCGCATATGCTATAGGAGATAAAAATTTCACATTATTAGAACTCACTCCAAGAAGGAATGCTAATTTAGAGATAGGAGAGAAAGTATATATTGGCAAAAATCTTAGAATGCGGAAAAAGATAGAAAAGGTTAGGAGAAAGGTATTCTATGACGAGTTATCTGATATAGCAAAGAAGTCTCTTCCTAAAGTTTTAGAGCAGATAATATTGGATCAAGAGCACAGGTTCATAGAGTTCATAAATACTGCGGGTCCATTAAACTTAAGAACGCATAAGTTAGAGCTTATTCCAGGTCTTGGAAAGAAAGTTGTTAATCAAATCATAGAGGAAAGGGAAAAGGCACCATTCAAGAGCTTTGAAGATCTGAAATCAAGAGTGAAAGGAATACAGGATCCCATAAAGATGTTTCGAGAGAGGATATTAAAAGAGATGCTTGAGGAGGAGATTCCTGTAAGACTTTTCACACATTATCAGAAGAAGCCAGCACCGAGGGCTATAGTATGAGCTTAAAGAGGGATGTGTTATGGCTTCTTAAGAGGTATAACATTTCAATATCAAAGAAGCTTGGTCAACATTTTCTAGTCGATGAAAAGATAATGAAAAAAGTTATCCAATATTTGGAGCCACAGAAAGATGATATTGTTCTTGAGATAGGTTCTGGGTTAGGAATACTTACTAACCTGGTTGCAGCACATGTAAAGAAGGTTTACGCCGTAGAAAAAGATGCAAGAATGGCAGAAATTACTAGAAAACTGGCAAGAGACAATGTTGAGGTTATTGTTGGGGATTTTCTTAAGATAGAGCTTCCAGATTTTAATAAAATAATTGGAAATATACCTTATGCAATATCCTCACAGATAACAGCCAAGATATTACTACTAAAATTTGATATCGCAGTTTTAATGTATCAAAAAGAGTTTGCTGAGAGGTTTAAAGCAGATCCCGGGACGAAAAAATATGGAAGGATTACAATACTAGTAAACTACTATGCTGACGTAGAGCTTCTGGATGAGGTAAGTCCAAAGGCATTTTATCCAAAACCTGAAGTATACTCGCGAATTGTTAGGTTCAGGAGACTTAAGGAGCCTAGAGTTCATGTAAAAAGTGAGGAACTATTCTTTGAAATTACTAGGATTCTCTTCTCTCAGCGTAGAAAAAAGGTAAGAAACATATTAAGAAATTATGGAATACCATTTGACGAAGATGCCCCTTATTTAGAGATGAGGGGTGATGCTCTTTCAATAGAACAGATAGCGGAGTTGGTGAATTATATAAGCGAGAGGAAGCCACATGGAGGGAACCCCTGGTGATTGACCTTGAAGTGTGCTTTTCATGATGGCATAAGGGTGCTTGTTTGTGATGGCGTTTATGAACCAGCAGAGGATACTTACTTGATACTTGATAACCTAGACGAAAAAGGTCCTGGACTTGCCCTTGATGTGGGAACGGGATCCGGAATAATAGCAATATGGCTGGCCAAGTTGGGGTTCTATGTAGTCGCTACAGATATAGATATAAATGCTATTAGATGTGCAAAGATGAACGCAGAGCTTAACGAAGTCAATATAGATCTTATTAGATGTGATCTTGCAGAAGCCGTAAAGGGAGAGTTCGATGTTATAACCTTTAATCCCCCATATTTACCATTTAAGGATAATATACATGAAGATCTATGGTGGTATGGGGGAAGAGAGATCATAGAGAGGTTCATTAATAGAGACCTTCCAAAGGTTCTAAAGAAGGACGGAAGAATGTACATGGTCTATTCATCACTTACTGGAATAAAAAGTCCTGAAGAAGTGTTTCCACAGAAATATCGTGTGGAGATAGTCTGTGAAAAGAGGATCATGTTTGAGACGTTGTACCTAGTGAAGGTGACATGGAAATGATTATAGAGCCTGTATCTCAATTGGGTCTTGCAAGGCATTTAATGATTACCATAAAAGATAAAAATAATAACAAAGAAAAGCGCTTTGAAACCCCGAATGTCATTATTTATGGAAATCTTGTGGATAATGGAATTCCCGGAGATATTATTTCATTTGCGACATCATATAAGACTCATGAAGGTGCACTCATAAGATTTCCAAGAGCGGATTATATACCATATGATGAGAAAATAGTAAAGGAGGGAAACGTAGCACTAGTCATAGGTGCTCCTAAAGAGTCACTAAAGGACGTGGATATAGTGTTCACAATTATTTCGAAAGATGTTGGAAGCAGTTATAGGAGGACACTAGATACTATAATAAAAATCAGAAGAGTAATGAGAGACGATGCTATACTTTATGTTTCTGGATATTTTAAACCAGGAAGTCTTCCAATTTTATATTATTTTGGTGTGGACTTAGTTGACGATGCATTCCTTGTAGGAGATCCTAAGAGAAACGTCATAGCTAGGAACATGGTGAAAGTTGCTGAGAAAGTCAGGAAGCTTATAGATGAAAAAAGACTTCGAGATTATATAGAGATCATTGCAAGAAAATCACAATATAACGCTTCCATGATAAAAATCGGAGAAAAGGACTATTTTAAAGAACTTGAAAGAGGGTATCCTGTGTTAAATGAGAAAAAAGTCCTTATGACAGTCTTTGAGGAGGCATTATATAGACCTGACGTAAGGAGGTACATTGAAAGGCTACGAGAGTATTATGTGCCACCAAGGAGTGAAAGAGTGCTTCTTTTGATACCCTGCTCGTATAGGAAGCCATACTCAAAATCAAAGACCCATAGGGAGATCCTGAAAGCGCTGTCTAAGATCAAAAACAGGTACGCAATACATGAGGTTATAGTAACCTCACCACTTGGTGCTGTACCTAGGGAGCTTGAGTACGTCTATCCTGCACAAAATTATGATGTTCCAGTTACGGGCTCTTGGTCTTATGAGGAAATAAGGGTAATAATTGATTCTATAAAGAGCATCATTAATAAAGGAAGATACAGAGCAATTATAGCACATGTACCAGAGGATTATGAATTTCTTTCCGAATTAGGTGATGTCTTGTTCACGGCGCCACAAGGAAAGAAAATAACGAGTAAGGAATCTCTAGAAAGTTTAGTAAAGGTACTAAATGATGTATTAGAGGGATTGGATTATGTGGACAAAAGGACATATCTTAAGGAAAGTGCCTTTGGTGTTTTGTCTTATCAGTTAATGGAAGCGTCAAAGTACTTGGCATTTGACACAGTCGCAGGTAAAGATCTGCCTAGGTCTCGTCTCCTGATGGAAAGGAAACAGATAGCAAGCTTCGACATTAGAAGGGGATACTACTCGTTTACATTACATGGTGCAGAATATCTCTTGAAGTCGAACATGTTTTGGGTGGAAATAGATGATTTCATTCCTAAAGGCTCGGTGTTCTGTGCGGGTATTATTGATGCAGATGAACACATAAGGGAAGGGGACGAGGTGATAATAACGCATAACGGAGAGCTCAGAGCTGTCGGTATTGCTAGAATGTCTGGAAAAATGCTCAAAGATGCATCAAGAGGGCTTGGTGTTAAGGTGAGACATCATGTATGAAGTCTTAAGAGCTTTAAGAGAGAAAGCTAAACTTAAAGCAAGAGGACATGACCCTAAGAAACCTGTGGCATACTGGAAGGAAAAGGATCATCTTTCTGGACAAATAGTAGAGGTTTTTGTGGGAATACTGAGGACTAGAGGGTGTTATTGGGCACTCAGTGGAGGATGTACGATGTGTGGATATATCAAGGATGCATATATGGCACCTGTTAGTTCAGAAGACATTCGAGAACAGCTTAAATACTTTGAAGAAGAATACTCGGGGGAGCCATACGTTAAGATATTCACTTCAGGAAGCTTTCTAGACCCTAGGGAGGTATCATATGATGTCTATGAGGATCTTTTTTCATTATTTTCGGATGCTAAAGTGATATCAGTGGAATCCAGGCCAGAATTCGTGAACAATAAATCATTGAAAACCTTAAAGAAGTTATCTGAAAAATATGGAATAAATGTGGAAATAAGTATCGGTCTTGAGAGCTCTAACGAGCAAATATTAAGGAATTTAATTAATAAGGGGTTCTCTATAGAGGATTATGTGAAGGCTGCAATAAAAGTTAAGGAAATGGGTTTTCTCTTGAAGACATATATACTTCTTAAACCTCCATTTGTCTCAGAATTCTATGCTCTGAAAACTGGCATAAATTCAGCTCTTTTTGCTGCCAATTTTTCTGATAGAATATCCATAAACCCAACAATAATACAACCTTATACGGTCGTTGAAGATCTCTATAAAAAGGGGTTATATAAACCTCCTTGGATATTTACGCTTATAGTCCTTCTGAAAAGAGTTAAGATAGAGAGACCTGAAAAAGTTATAGTGTCATATCCGATGAAAAAAATGAGGGAAGAAGGTCTTCGAGGATGTGAGAAGTGTCTAAAGGCAGGGCTCAGAAGCTTAATAGAGTTCTCATTGACACAAGACATTAAAAGACTTTCCATACCAAGGAGTTGCTTGTGTCATAATCTCTGGATACAAGAAATGAAGGTGTCCCGGAGGTATCCCTACCTCCACTGACTTAGGAACATTATTAAGGTCGCTGCGTTTCGAATGGAATGCATATTCTAAAAATTTTGCGAAAGAAATAGATAAATATAAGCAAACTAAGGAATAACTGAAAAATCACTCCAGAACTATTGCTGGCTTTAAAGGAAGTGCTCTTGTAGCTTTCTGTTTGTGCTCCTCCTTGGAATCTCTCTCTGAGAGTACGATAATCTCAGCACCTATTTTCTGTACTATTCTTTCGATTTCCTCTTTTAGTACTTTTTCTTCCTTAAATCCTTCAAGTATGCTTTCTATAAGTCTTTCTGGTACGTCAAATGCCAGCCTCCTAAGATCCTGTACGACTTTTGGAACAAGTTTTTTATCATATCCTTTTGCAATGAACTCTTTTATGACACTTCCAACGTTGAAATTCTCCCTGTAAAGGGCTCTAAAGGCATCGTACTTCCAGTCTTCTGCTATATAAATGTAAACCTTCTTAGGAATTATTCCAGTAACCCTTATTATCTCCTTAACGTCCTCAACGAGTCTTTTAATAATTTCTTCTCCGACCTCTACGTATTTTGATATCTTTTCTTCTTCTGGTTCTGGATAGTTCTCTAGAGAGACAAATGTCTCTTTTCCAAGCAGTGACCAGAATTCTTCAGCTATATGTGGTGTTATCGGTGCCATAAGCTTGACCCATCTTTCAAGGACATATCTTGCTGTCTCCTTGTTGTTTCCACCTTCCTTTAAGTAGTACTCTATGTCATCAACGATCCCATAAAATATCTCAGAGGCTGCGCTTCTTATGTCGAATTTGTCTAAGTAGCTCAATACAGCCTTTATTCTGCTATTTATTTTAGATATAAGCCAGTGATCTATGAACTTTATGTCTGAGCCATCTAATGCAAGTAATCTATGGAATAAGTTCCAGATGTATCTTATTCTCTTAGAATAGTTCTCTAATTTATCGAAAGACCATTCCATGTCGTCATGTGGTGATGCTTCATGACAATAGTAGAGCCTTATAGCATCTATGCCATACCTTTCTCCTATTTTTGGTGCCGGTTCCGCGCCTCCTTTAGACTTTGAAAGCTTCTCCTTGGAGACTTTTGACTGCACAACCCACCAATTCACGAAGATACCTCTTGGCCAGTGTTCGTTCGCAAGTATTGCAACGTGGTTCATTATATACACTGGGAAGTGTACTGTCATGTGTTCTTTTCCTCCAAGATTTATGTCAACAGGATACCAGTAAAGGAATTCTTTTCTCATTGACTCGATGACGCTTTCTAGGCCCTTTTTAGGCAAGCCTCTTCCTAAGAAGACATAATCGAAGACTTCGTCGTCTAGATCTTCCTCTTTTATGAGACCCAAGTTCACATATTTGGATACTATATAGTACGCGGGATAAAGTGTGGAATCAGAAATGGGTTCTATAATCCAAGTTTCATCTAATGGAAACTTCGTACCTAACCATCTTCCCTTACGCACACAAGCTCTATCGTCATACCACTCTACAGCTGCTTTTATAGTATCCCCTGCATGTTTTGGATAAAATACCATCTTGTTCATATGGTCTAGGGTTTTTTTCTTGAGCTCTGGATCGCTGTACTTTATAAACCATTGATCTGGGACAAGTTTTATGTATACCCTAGAGCCACATCTGCATATGACTTCTTCAGAGAACTCTTTGAAGTTTATCGCTTCTCCTATGCTAATTAACTTTTCTTTTACACGCTCTTTAGCTTCTGAGACTTTCATTCCTGCAAACTCTCCACAGTTCTCTTTCATAACTCCTCTATGATACTCCTTTTTGTATACTTCCTTTGTGGCCTCCTCTAAACCGTCTCGGTCCTCTTGCGATTTCACCCTAAACATTTCACAGGCATCCTTTGCTGGAAGCTCGCTAAATCCCTCTACTTTTATTATTGATATTGGTTCTACGGGCATTCCTAAGTCCTTAAGTGCAATCCAATCATAGGGAGCATGCCCTGGAACGGACATGACTATGCCTGTTCCGACAAGTGGGTCCACGAATTTTGCAGGATATACAGGAACAGCTCTATTAATGAGGGGTGCTATTACCCTCCTTCCGACAAGATTTTCACCCTTTATTCTGCACTCTATTTCAAGTTCCCTTCCTAGCTGGAATTCAAGCTTTCTTTTGCCTTCTTCGCTTAGTATCCATCTTTCATTATCTATCTTGACGACTAGGTACTCAACATCAGGATTTACCCACATATTTGTGACGCCAAATATGGTCTCCGGTCTTAGGGTCGCTGCTGGATATACTAAGGACTTATCTTCTGCATCTCTAAACTTTATTATAAGGAAATCTAAGATCTCAGCATTCCCCCCCTTAGATATATCAGTCTCGGAGGGGTCCACAGCAACTGGCCCACATCTTGGACAATATGGAGCATAGTGCTGTTTCTTCACAAGGAGACCTTTTTCGTGAAGCTTCCTAAATTGCCATTGTATAAAACGCTGATATCCAGGATCAATACTACAGAGCGTGTATCTAAAATCTATTGAGAACCCGAATTTCTTCCACTCGTCTATGTAAATGTCCCTAAAGAAGTTCACGACCTCATAGGGGTCCTTAAGCTTTTCTATTACATCGTCTGGAACTCCGTTTTCTTTTAATATTGCTATAGTTGCTGGATCGCCTCTTTCTATCTTTTTAGCGAAACCTACTGATGGAAGACCCGAAGCATGAAAACCTGCAGGGAATAAAACATTATATCCTCTCATTCGCATATATCTTGCTATGACGTCTGCGTACGTATATCCTCTCATGTGACCAACATGTAAATATCCTGAAATTCCAGGATATGCGAAGATTATAAAGAATTTCTTTTTACCTTCAATAGGCTCTGCCTCAAAGGCTCTGGCTTCTTCCCATCGTTTTTGCCATTTTCTCTCTACTTCTACGAAGTTATACTCATTGGACGTGTTATTCATAGTCATTACCTCCTGACTTCTCTGAACATGAACCTCAGGAATCTCACGAATGCCTTAAAGCTGAAAAGCCTTTTGAGATTGCGCAATAATCTTTTATAATAAGATAAATGGTATTTCACATACCTTTCTTGTGTTTTGATGACTTTCAATCTAGCTTCCCACTTCTCCATCTCTTCAGAGATGCCAATAAGTGATTCCTTATACTCTTCGTCTTCTCTTTGCATGCATAATAAATATTACACGAATAATAATAAATTATTCTTTCATGAAAAGTAGGATCTTCTATCGAGCTCATTGTGAATGATCACAACACAATGCTCACTATAAAGACTTATAGGACCTAAAGATAAGACTTCATGAGAATATTTCATGACATCCTTCTCTTCTTCTTGTGTGAGATCCACATGATCGCTTAATACAAAGGCAGAAGGCAGTGTAATATCAGTTGATCTTATGTCTTTTCCATCCTCCTTTAGGTAGTATATATTGAAGCCCTCCCTTTTCAGTTCTTCAAGGATGTCTGTTATATTTGCCTTTTTGAAAAATATTCCGGGAGAAGCTTTCTTCCAAGAAGTGCCTTCAGAATTATATTTTTCCATTTTTATTAATGCATTCCTTATCAAAGCTCCCGTACTTCTCTCATCTGGATTTAAATACTTTACTTTATCTCCTAAGACCTTTATGGCAACTGGGGGCTTTGGAGGGCCAAGAAGGACAGCATAAGCTATGGTATCTCTTCTTATACCATGGCTAGTGAGAAGAGAGGCAACAAGAAATCTACATAATATATCCATACGGCCACCAGAACCTGGAAGGTCTTCAAGTTTGAAATCTGAGTCGGTCCTTGCTTTATGGAGAATTATGACAAATGCTCTTAGGTATGTCACTTTTAGGACACCTTCTTATGTAAGCCTTAGCTGCCTCATAAGGGCCCTTCTGAATTTGCGGTTCCTTCCAAAGGACTTGTACAGGACTTTCAACTGTTCATAGTACTTTAGGAGCTCTTTTACGTCTTCCTCAGAGCTACCTGAACCACGTGCTATTCTTATAATCCTAGAGCCCTTTATTATAGAAGGATCCTCTCTTTCTTCTTTGGTCATTGAATCAATTATGACTTTAAATCTCCTGAGCTTCTCTTGTGTAATTTCTAATGTACTCTCATCTATCTGCGGAGCTCCAAATCCCAAGGGTAATAGTTCTAAAACACGCTTTAGTGAACCCATGTTTAGAACTGCCTCCAATTGCTCGTAAACGTCGTTCATTGTAATCCTTCCACTTAAGAACCTCTTGGTCATTTCTTCTGCTTTCTTTTCAGGCACAACTTCCTGAACCTTCTCGATGAGTGCTTTTAAGTCTCCCATTCCAAGAAGTCTCGAGATGAAAGAATCTGGATCAAAATGTTCTAAATCATCAATCTTTTCACCAACTCCTATAAATACTATTGGAGCTCCTGTCTTAGCAACAGCGGTTAACGCTCCGCCTCCTTTAGCCGAGCCATCCATCTTTGTTACAATAACACCTGTGATTCCAACAGTATCGTGAAATGCTTTGGAGTGCTCACCAGCCTTTTGTCCTATCGAGGCATCTAGGACAAGCCATATCTCGTCAGGAGATAAGACAGACTTTATCCTTTTCATCTCTTCAATAAGATCCTCTTCTAAGGCATGTCTGCCAGAGGTATCAACTATGAGAACGTCTACATCCTTCAGAACTTCTAGGCCCTTTCTGACGATATTTACTGGATCTTTTTCAGAGGGATCTCCATAGAATTTAACGTTGATCTTTTCAGCAAGTTGTTTAAGTTGATCATATGCAGCTGGTCTATGGACGTCTGCCTGAATTAGACCGACCTTTAATCCTTTCTTCTTGAAATATTTTGCTATCTTGGCTGCTGTTGTAGTTTTCCCTTGACCGTATAATCCCACAAGCATAATTCTATACTTTTTGATTGGTAGTTCTTTCTTCTTTCCAAGTATAGATTTCAGTTCTTCATATAAAACCCTTATAACATGTTCTTTTTCTCCTAAACCTTTGGGACGCTCTTCTAGAGCCTTTTTTTCGATTTTTCGCCCGAGATCAACTACGAGGGAGACTTCAACATCTGCGAGAAGAAGAGCTCTTTGAATATCCTTAACGGTTTCTTTTATGAGTTCCCTATCAATGAATATACTGTTAACAATTTTATTGACACTTTTCCTAAGTGTCTCCTTTAAATTGTCTAATACCATAGCTTACACCTGTACTGCTTGTTACTGTGTTCAATACGAAGAACAACTACTCAAGTATTATATTTACGTTGCTCCTCTTTCTAGCTATGGTTGGTAAGGGCTAACTGTAGCTAGGATTTATTTATCATAGTGAGATTTCTTCCATGCCATGTGTTATCCGGAGCATTGCTCCTGTCCGTATGATCTTCATCGGGTTCTCGTGGGCTGTTTTGTAGATGGTAAAAAGCGTAAAGTTTGGTATTTAATGTTCCCTGCAATTTTTAAACACTCTTAGGGCTTATCTCATTATAATGTGACGATCCCCGATATGTGGGGTCCCAAGCCCGAATGGGGATCGCTAAAGCCTCCGAGGATGTGGGGCTCGCATACTCCCGAAAGCCAGCCAATGAAGGTTCTTACTCGAGGCTGGAAGGTCAGCCGCAACGACGTTTACGAACTTTATGGAAGTTGCGGCTGATCATAATGGAGTCTTACGCATCTTTCGTTTCTTTCTCTTATACCTCATGAATGTGGTAGTATTTCCAGTAAGCGGGAGAATACAAGGCCCCTCATCCTCGGACTCTTACCTAGCTCACAGCCTCTCGAGATCTCACAATCCCTCTGCCTATAAGATGATACTCTCGCGTAGATTATCACGCGTACCCTCACTAAGGTTAAGAAGACACTTTACCCACCCTCAGGAACTCTTCACTGCCCACCAGGCTTATAGAACTTATCCACACATAAATATAAACTTACTTAAACTTATTTAAAGTCCACTACAGAGATAATAGCCCTTATACCTAATGAGAGATTTCTAACATAATGTACACTTTTAGCGTGAGGTAAAATACAATGTTACATGCACTAGAGTAGATATTGGCGTGTTACAAAATCTCTTAAACGATCGTGGTATTCTTATTCGATTATTAGGCTGTGAAAATTACGATAAAAGTATTTTATTACTACATATCTTAAATAGTATTTCGAGGAGCGCATAAACTTCGGTGATACAAAATATGGACATAGAGTACCAGAGAAATGCAAGAACATATCAAGTACGTAAGAAAACTTTGGGAGACCCTCTATGGGAACGAAAAAGAGAATACAAAATTGTAATATTGGATGTTTCGATATTTTTCACACTAGAAAACCCATGGTATTGGTTAAAGAAATACTTTGATGTGGATTCTATCTCTCTTGAGAGAGTTTATAGGAAAAAATCATTTAAGAGTGAATATGAGGCAATATACAGGGACATAATAAGCTTAAAAGACCGTCTCAGAAAAGACCCTTTAGATATCATAGAAGAAGCCTTTAAGGAGATACCTTTTATACTCTGCGCTGAGGAAGTTATTAGATTATTGAATTCCATAGGAAGTAAAGTGGGAGTAGTAGGAGGGGCTCACGAGATAATAATCAAAAGAATATCATCAGAACTCGGGCTTAACATGGACTTTTATGATTACGTGAGAATACTTCGTGACAATAAGGGGTCATATCATATTCTTGGAGGGCTATTGTATAACATTGACGATCACGTGTACATGAAACAAGGTCTTTATGGAAGGACTAAGTTAAATGAAATATTCAACACAATAATTACTGCCTACGAAGTAGATCCAAAGGAAGTAATGATAATAGCTAGAGATGATTTCTTTAAAGATATGCTTGAGAGAGCTGGGATGTCTATAGTGTTTAATCCTATAGGAGAAGAGTTTGTTAAATATGTGGAATCTATAGGAGGATATATCATAACTGGACACATGAATGACCTTAAAAACTTTCTTGAAAACGTCCTTGTAGTCTGAGGTCTTTTATAAAGCACTCAATTGATAATTTCGTCAAATACCACTCCTTCTTAAAGGTATTAGCAATATTTTCAAAGAGGTGACGATTACGCTCTCGACTGTAAAAGGGAGAACTCTTTAAAAAGACGTATATAACTCAAATTATTTAGTATATTAACCAAAGTTCGCGAGACAATAAACGCTTTAAAATAGCATCTTCTTGCTCTGAAAAAGTCTTAAGGTGTTTGCCATGGCGAAAATTACTGTTAGCCTTATTAAAGCAGATGTTGGTAGTGTTGCAGGACATACTACAGTACACGAGAAACTGATATCAACAGCCCAAAAGAAGCTAGAAGAAGCTAGAGAATCCGGACTTATAATAGATTTCTTTGTAACACATGTCGGAGATGACCTTCAACTCTTAATGACACATACTAAGGGAGTTGACAATGAGGAGATTCATGAGCTTGCTTGGAACACTTTTAAAGCAGCTGCAGATGTAGCGAAAGAGCTTAAGCTCTATGGGGCAGGTCAGGACTTGCTCTCTGACGCTTTCTCAGGGAACGTGAGAGGCCTTGGTCCGGGAGTTGCAGAAATGGAGTTCACCCCTAGACGTTCAGAACCTATAATAGCAATTATGATGGACAAAACGGAGCCAGGAGCGTTCAATTATCCAATATTCAAAATATTCGCAGATCCGTTTAATACAGCAGGACTTGTTATAGATCCAAAGATGCATCAGGGATTTGTCTTCGAGATATGGGACATAATAGAGCATAGAAGGGTGTTCATGAGAGCTCCTGAGGAGATGTATGATATACTTGCGCTTATAGGGGCTAAGGGAAGGTTCGTGATAAAGAGGATATATCCTAAAGAGGGATCACCGTTACCAAAGGATGAACCTGTTGCTGTGATAAGCACAGAGAAGTTATTCTTCATAAAGGGAGAATATGTCGGGAAGGACGATCCCGTAGCCCTTATAAGGGCACAGTCAGGACTTCCAGCAACTGGAGAAATCCTAGAGCCGTTTGCATTTCCGTATCTGGTTTCTGGTTGGATGCGTGGCAGTCATAATGGGCCTCTCATGCCAGTATCACTAAAGGATGCTACATGTACAAGATTCGATGGTCCGCCGAGGGTTGTTGCCTTAGGCTTTAACCTTGCAGATGGGAAACTCATAGGACCAGTAGACTTCTTTGCAGACCCTGCCTACAGTACAACGAGAACTATTGCAAATTTGGTAGCAATGTACATGAGGCTTCATGGACCATTTGAACCCCACAGACTCCCATCTGAGGAGATGGAATATACGACACTACCTAAAGTTCTTGAGCGCATAAAGGACAGATTCGAAAGCATAGAATAAGCTCTTCATCTTCTCTTATTTGTTTTTATTTTTGGGAACCATTTGTACGCCTCACTACTTTTCGTCATATGGATTGAAGATATTGAAATTGTATTCGTAGTACTCTGGAGACATTCTTGGTATAAATGCTGCTTTTACAGCATCATAGGATAAATCAAATCTTGTAACGATATTTTTAGATAGAAATCCGACGATTCCTTCATTTTCATTTATATCATGTTTTCCAGAGATCTCCCTTGCAACATCTCCAAGGGTCTTTCCTTTTAGGATTTCTTTCATCATCCACTCTGAAAGCATGAAGCCCTTACTTGTGCCAAATGAATAATTTCCAAACCTATCATATACACATGCCACTTGGTACACTATAGAGCATTTTCCTCCAAACTCATGAGAAAATATTCCTGATTCTATCCCGATACCATAATCAGCACCTACAAGTTCGAGGGCTCTCTTAGCTCTATTATAAGCTCCTTTGTATGTTTCATCTCCTATAGGTTGCTCTGGGACTCCGCTATCAACTTTTACAGGAAATATCTCGAGAAGTACGTTTGCAAAAAGGGCTCTTAGAAAAGAAATGACAGGCTTCACTTTGGACTTGTTAGTACTTCCAACAGCTACTTTAAGAGGTTTTAGTCTCTTACCATTTCTATCTATTTCTCCAGATCTTATTCTACTAGAGCTTATAGGAAATAAGTCCTCTGCTAGGACATAAGGGATTTTGATTATGTCTAGTGGTTTTAGATTCATAGACATTCTATATTCGTTCAACTTCACAGCGACAAGATAAGTTTCTGGAGATACGATAATCGCTTCAAGGTCTTCCATATGAATTGCTGGTCCATATCTATCGTTTATAACAAATATTTCATAATGTCTGTTAGGATAGTGTTCTCTGATCCATTTTTCTACATATTTCCTACGTACACTAAGAGGTTCTATGTCATGTCCTTTTTTTGATGCCATTTCATCAGAAGTTATTCCTATTATGATGTTCCTTCCTATCTTAAATGCTTCATTGAGAAGTACTTCGTGACCTTTATGAAAGTTATCAAAAGTACCTCCTACGGCAACTTTCTCATAGGTCTTCATGATATCACACTTCCTTTGATTTTCCAATGACTTTGACAATGTTACTTCTAAAGAAATCCTCTGAAATTCCCTCTGGAATATAAACAACCCTTCCAAAGCTCTCAAAACTTTTAGAGCTTATGATTCTTTCGTAGAGCTCATCGGTAATCACTATGAGGTCTCTATCGAGGACCCTTTCTATGTCACTGTCTCTGAAGTTCATGATATCATGAAGTTCCTCATAATCTGATAGTGCTATTGCATACCATCTACGCCCGGACATTTCAAATCTAATTGCTCTTCTTTTCAGCTCGATTGGAAGCCTCTTTCTAGCAACTATTGGGGCTTGTGCAAGCTTTATGGCCTCTTCGATAGTGCTAGCCACGCCACAGTATAGATATATCAATATTTCCGCTATCCTGTTTATCCTATCAGGTACGCCTTTTATATCCCCCTTTAGGGAGATCCTAGCACGCTCGAAGTCTTCAGCCATTCTAGAAGTAAAGCCTTGAAATCTACATCCTCTATCCACGATACCTCCTATAACGAAGTACTTATACTCCTTAAAAAGACTTGCATCAAACTCGATGTCGCCAAATGGGTCTAACACTATAGTTTCTTCTTTGTTTAAAATTTCATTGAATCTTTTTTCATGAATTTTTCCTCTAAAATCATAATTCCCCTTAAGAAAATCTTTCATGAAGTGTTCATTTGCAGATGTTACTATGTAATGCCCTTCGGTGAGATAGTCCCTTAATAACACGGTTATAAGTCGCATTTGCTCTATTAGGCTCATCTTCTCATCACTTTTGTGTAGGTCATAATAGCGTACATCAACGACAATCCTAGGGCCCTCTATTTCTTCAAAGTTTGTGTCTATCTTGATAACATTGTTCGAGTTATTTCTTGTGACCATAAGGTCAGATTCAATGTTCCCTTTTGAGCCTATTATGGAGAGCCCTAAATGTTTGTCCAAAAGTTTTCCATATCTGTGTTCTTCTACTAAGAAAGCTCTACCTACGAGAATATCGTTTGAGAGGCGATTCACTAAGCTTCTTGCCCTTACCCTATACGATGCGTAAAGCGTTTTGGGGCCTCCTAGAATCTTCAGAAGGTATTCAGCAGCGACTCTCCTTACCAACTCAATAGCACCTCATCCCCTAATTTAAGGTTATGGATCTCTGAAGCATTACCTTCCCTTATGCAGATCTCGAGGAAGCCAATACTGTTCACGATTAGTCCAGTCTCCCCCACTTTAAGTTCCGAGAAATATCTGACAAATTTTAATTTCCCAATGCCTTCAACATTTATAGTATCTCCATAAGAAACATACGCCCTGATTGCCTCATATGGGACGCTTAGAGCTACATTACCAAATCGATCAATATTTATCACATGTGATCTCACTGAGTTTTTTTCTACTTTGTATTCTGTGATGTCTAGAACTATGAGATCACCTTTAAACTCTTTGAACACATCATAGGATCCTAGAGATGCATAAGCAGCTGCAGGAGCAAATATGTCTCTTCCATGAAACGTGTATGAGGGTTTTTCAACATATATGTCTTCAGGTATTAAATACTTCTCAATGACACATTCTTCTCTTAGCACAAGACTTAAAACCCCATTATTTGGAGCGACAAAAGTGTATTTATCTGTTCTAACTACTATAGGTTCCCTACTCGAGCCAACTCCTGGATCTATTACTACAAGGAATGTAGTCCCTTTAGGAAAGTATTTATAAGCACCATATAAGACGTAAGCACCTGATATTACGCTAAATGGCTCGATGTTATGAGATATATCCACTATCTTCGCGTTTGGGTTTATGGAAAGTATCACACCCTTCATGGCACCTACATAAAAATCCTTTTCTCCGAAGTCTGTCATAATGGCTATTATGGCTTCCTGAGTGGGTTTTTCGTTCATAGATAAACCCCTCCTGAAAAATATCCTTAATCTAATCCTATTGTGAAGTCTTTATGAGATTATATATGTATGAAACAGAAATAAAGACCAGTAGGTTATATTTATTTGTCTGAGAGACTCAACGAGTTCATGAGGTGTGCCATGATGCGACGTCCTTATAGTCACGCAAGGACGCTGGCGATGTTAACAGCCTTTATACTAATTCTTGGAGTTCTTAGTGAGCTCTCAGGATTACTAGCTACTTCAGTGTCTAAAGAAACTATTGGGCATGTAACTTGTGTGACGATAAACTATGAAGAAGGAAAACTTGAGAATATATCTGTAAGTAACGTCCTTGTAATCGAAGAAATTGCTCCTGCAGAGTTTGGCGAGTACAGTGGAAAGAACTTCGATGGAACCTTCTGGACATTTGCGACGACAAAGTTCTCCATAAAGTTTAGAGACTCTAATCCAACTGATGTGATGATTACCCTAAGTCCGAAGATGGATGTAAAGTTTAAGTTTCACAATTTGAAGACTGCATATATAATAAATAATACTGCGCACGTCGAGGGTGATTATTATATTATAGACATGAGACTTGTGGGTGCTAAAGAAGCATCTATTGTAGAGAGTACCACTATTGAAGTTAAGGGAAACCCTCTTTTCAGCCTTATAATCTACATGAAGATATATGTAAGTAAGAGTAGTGCGCCTACATATTTCGATGATATAAAGTATCTAATCACGAATGGAACGATTGAAAATGTGACGGTGAACAATAAAACAATTATTAATAAGATAATAATAGGAAACATAAGCGAATCAAGAGTAGAGGAATATATTCACGTGATAAAAGGAGAGTATGGTATTGTTGAGTTTAATGATCCTAAAGGCAAAGGAGCATGGTTTATATGGATATACTCTCTTGGAAACCTCACCCTTCTCTTAAATGGTTCCCTAACGGAACTTTATGGTCCTTACAAATTTTTCCTTTATCGTTTGAACAATGAACTAACAGTAAAGGTCTATGGTGATCATTTCGTTAAGGACTCTACTCTAGTGCTATCGAATGGTACATCCATGTTAATCACAAACGTCAAGATACCAGGCCTTACGAGAATAAGTACTCTAGAGAACATAAGCCTCTGGAAATGCAAATGTGTAGCATTTAAGGGCAACATAATCCATATAGAATACGGCGGAAAAACCGTTTTTGAGGACATGTTTTTGGGAGAGTACATTGACGGTTTTAAGAGTGATAAGTCCGCTTATATGATCTTTGAGCATGGATCTCTCATGATAAGTTGGGGAGCTATTACGATATACGGAGAAAAACTATCGATGAAAGTGCCTAACGCTAAATATATTTCAAGTAAGTTGATAATCCCTAACGAAGGAGCTAGCATAATTATAAGAGTCGAGGGTAATTGGAGCTTCAATAGTACTATAGGTGAACTTAAAATAGTGTCTGGTGTCCTCAACGCGTTCTTAGAGATAAATACTTCAAGAGTACTTTCAAATGGGATTATCACTATTAATATAGCAGAAAATGGCATTAGTAGTATAAAAGTTGTAAATTTAGATATAATGGGTCTCTCAGTAAATGCTGGAGATTTTATTGGATTTTGGGGAAACAAAGATAAAATCATATTTTGGAAGAATGCTTCAGCAAGGATCTTGTTTGGAGAAGACTACGTAAGGATGAGTTTTAATGTTGGGGACATAGCCATTCACGTTTCGCACAATATCACTATCAAAGAAGTCAGTAATGGTTTAGTTCTTCTTCAATATAACAACAAGACGTATTCCATTATAATGGCGGAGAATATGAGAATATTGCAGGAAACAATCGAAGCACAAGGACATGCTGTCTTTGTTATTGGCCCTCAGATAGATGAACGCTTAATAAGTCTAGGAAAGAGAGGATATAATGAAGAAATAGGTTTCACCTCATATGGAAGATTCAGGGGAAGATATGTTAGCTTTAATTTAACTGGAGACCAAATAATGGACTACTCTGTGTTCGGAGTAAAAATAATGAGGCTAGTTGCTCTCTCAGAGCTTGCGAGGTCTGGACTAACTGTGCAAAGAAATGGAGCTTTCATTGTTATAAACACGAGTATGAGCACTCTTAGAGTTTTTGATACAATGATAGGGCTTATGGAGGTTAAGTCCAGAGAGCCAATGACACTCTATATAATACTCCCAGATGAGCTCTTGTTCTTCAAGGGCATAAATAACAGTACCCTATCGTACATGGTTCAAGGGCTTAGTGTCAGAGTTGAAATTGTGAACGGAAGCCTTACAATCAGAGGTACTCACATTATCGTAGAAATGGCGCAAAACAGTACACTAAGAGTGTTTTGTGAACCTTTGTATGATATTGTCCCAGGGGCTCTCGTTAAGGTCATGAGAGAGCATAATCTTGTAGTATCTATGGCATCTCTTTTACATGACACACGTTTTACTGTAGAAATAAGTGCTGACAATGCTGTCAGGATTCATTCAGAAGGTGAAGGGGCTATAATCGATGTGGAGCTTGACCCAAGTCTTGGAGTGACATTTGATGATCTCTCAAACATAAGTGTGAACATTGATGGTGTAGAAATGACGAGTGGTTCTCTCCTTGATGTAATTAAGAACGGGTACTATGCGTTTTACTTTGATGGGGTATCACTTCATTTGATCATTGAAGCTTCAGTAGGCTCTCATACTATATCTGTAAAAGTACCAGTATATTTGATAGAGAACGTCAGTCAAAATCAGAGTGAAGGGCCTACTCAATCACAAACTCCTACAGGAACCTCCACTTCTACGGAGGATATATTGTCCTCAGAAACTTCTAGGAGAAACACCATTATAGCTGTCATACTTATTGTCTTGATAATATCCATTATGGCTTTAGCCTATGGGCGTCATAAGCATCAGTGAAAAAATAATTTGGTTTAGAACTGAAGGGGGATAAGAAGGGATGATTACTCCTTCGTAAGTTGTTCTAATAATGCAATTGCACTAAGGATTTGTGTCCTAACGTGGATTGGTGTGTTTGGATCAACTATAAGCTCGTTAAGTATATTTATAGCGCTGGCAGCTTTAGCACCTATATTCTCAGTACCTCCAGATATAAGCTCTTTTGCCTCGTTTGCACCCCTCTTTATATTTCTTGGAACGCCTTCTTCCTCTATAATTCCATCTAGGATCTCAACAACCTGCCTCACGATCTCTTCGGCTTTTGCCATAATTCATCACCTCTAAAAATGTTCTAAATCTTGGGAAGGAGATTTTGAGCTAAAATAGACCTCAAAGCTGGGTGTTATTGTTTCGATCATGTTTGCCTATAGGATCTAGTGGGCTGGCTCTTAGTCGTTAAATGAACTAGTCAACTAATAATCATAAACACTAATGTCCTGATGTTTTTAAGGTTTAGCACTTATGAAAGAAAACTCTTATGAACCGTTTACTGCTTTACTTCCCTTTTGGCACCGTTTTCTCCTGCACCCTGCTCTCATTTGCTTTAGATGCTCTTGGCACTCATGAGGGCAAGTAGAGTGTTCTTGTAGTGCGAGGGCTGTTTTGTAGATGGTAGAGAGTGTAAAGTTTGGCACGTAATGTCCCTGCAATTTTTAAACATTCTTAGGATTTATCTCTTATAGTGTGGCAGTCCTTGACATGCGAGTCCTAAGCCCAAATGGGAACGCTAAAGCCGCGAGGATGTGAGGCTCGCGTGATCCCGAAAGCCCTCCAATGAAGCCAGGGGAGGGAAGGTTAGCCATTACACAAGTTACGGTTAACCAGAATGGTTCCCCGAAGGGATTGGAGGTCTCGAGGGAAGAACTCCCGATGACGGGCCTATGAATGCCAATCCCTACGGGATTATAGTCCTCGAGAAGCAGAGACTGGGATTAAGATTCCACGAGATCACACTAACATCCCCCATAGAGAGAACCCTTAGGTTGGACTTCTCACTTAGTGATCTTTTTTAATAGCTTCTTTATGTTTTTCTTAAATGGGGGATATATTATCCCATATTCCGTTATGATTCCTGTTAGATACTTATGTGGGGTCACATCAAATGCTGGGTTTCTAGCACGTGATCCCTTTGGAGGGGGTATTGGTTTGTCCACTGAAAGAACCTCTTGTTCACTTCTTTCTTCTATAGGAATTTGCATACCGTTTTCAATGTTTGGATCAAACGTTGTTATAGGTGCCGCAACAAAGAATGGAATGCCATTTTCCTTAGCCAAGACCGCCTTTTCATACGTTCCTATTTTATTAGCGAAGTCTCCATTTAGAGCTATCCTATCAGCACCTACTATGACGAGATCTATTTCTCCCCTCCACATGAAGTATCCAGCGGCATTGTCAGGTATTATAACGTGGTCTATTCCTTCATTAAGGAGCTCCCATGCTGTTAACATGCCTTGAAGTCTAGGCCTTGTTTCGTCGACATAAACGAAGACCTTCTTACCATTTCTGTGGGCCATTCTTATGGGTGCAAGAGCAGTTCCCCAATCACCAACAGCTAAGGCACCGGCATTACAGTGCGTAAGTATTCTGTCTTCATCTTCTATGAGAGGTTCACCATGAACTCCTATAAGCCTGGCCTTCTCTATCACATCGTTTGCATATTGTTCAGCAGCCTCCCATCCCTCATCATAGTGCTTTAGCATGTAATCTATAGCAAAAAACAAATCATGAGCTGTAGGTCTAGTATTTCTTAGTACACTCGCTGCGTGTTCTGGATCAATTCCCTGAGCATGTGCTAAAGCCATTCCATATGCTGCTGTTATTCCTATGGCTGGGGCTCCTCTAACAACCATTTCCTTTATTGCAAACGCGACGTCTTCTAACGTCTTTGCCTCAAATATGACAAGCTCCCTTGGAAGTCTTCTCTGATCAATAAGCTTTATTATGCCGTCTTCTGCCCAGACACTCCTCATTTCAACAGGTTTACCGCCTATTATCACCCTCATCTCGAGGTCCTCCTAATGTTCCACCACTTCTTGAAAAGGAATACGAGATTTCTAAATCCATCCCTGAAACTATTAAGTTTTTTCTCACCAGTGCGTTTCTTATATGGTATTCCAATCTCTTTAGCGTAACCTTTCATGAATGCTTCTATTTTTATTTCCTCAGAGAATTCCATTCCATCTCCTGTGAGGTTTAGCTTCTTTAAGAGTTCTTTTCTGAAGACCCACATCCCAGACTGAGAGTCTTCTATCTTTATCTTAAAGAGAATCCTTAGAGTCCAAGTTAGTATCTTGTTTCCTATCTTGTGAAGCAAGCTCATAGACCCTTTTTCCATTTTTTCGAATCTATTTGTGTTTATGAAATCTAATTTTTCCTCTTCAAGTATTCTAATAAGTTCTGGAATGAGTTCAAAGGGGTATGTTCCATCAGCATCTCCAGTGACTATAATGTCTCCAGACGCCTCTTTAAATCCTGTTTTATAAGCCCTACCGTAACCCTTTCTGGACTCGATTATAACCTTAGCACCAAGCGAAGATGCTATTTCCCTCGTTCGATCCTTCGACCCTCCATCTACTACTATAACTTCTACATCGTATCCCATGCTGATTAGTTTCTCCTTAGGAATTGATCTTATGGTTTTTTCAATACCTTCTTCTTCATTTAGAGCTGGTATCACAATAGATACTTTTTTTCTTTGATTTTTCACTCAATATCACCTCTATCCTTTGTAGAAGTTCCTCGATACCCTCTCCTGTGACAGCGGAGATTTTCAGTCTATTGTTGTCCCTTTTCAATATGTCTGATTTTGTTTCGACTTCTATTATTGGTATCTTCGGAAACATATCTTTTATTTCCTCTAGTAGTCGTTCTTGTGGTTCAACAGGATACCCACAGTGACCTGTAGGATCTATCAGGAACACTATTACTGTAGCCAAGTATCTTAAGGCAAGTATTGCTTTCAGTTCTATTTCGTTTCTTTCTTCTAGGGGTCTGTCCAGAAGTCCTGGAGTATCTATGACTTGGATCACTTTCCATCCGAGTTCTAAGTGTCCGACGTTTATCCCTTTTGTTGTGAATGGATATTGAGCAATTTCAGGTCTTGCTCTTGATATCTTCCTGAGAAGAGACGACTTTCCAACGTTTGGATATCCAGCAATAACTATAGTAGGTTCTTCAGGATTTATTGTTGGAAGACTTGAGATGGCGGCTCCTGCCTTCTTAAGTATGTAAAGGTCATCATCTAAGTCCTCAATTATAGAAGCCACGCGTCCATAGAATGCTTTTCTATGTCTTTCTATGGTCTTAGCATCATTTGCCATTTTTATTTTCTCTACTAGGCTATCTGCTATTCTGTTGACCAATCTCCTTGCCCATTTTATCCCATCTAGTGCATTTCTTATCTTTTGTGCTCCGAAGGATATATCTATGAGTTCATAGTAGAATTTGTGCATTTTCCTGGGATCAGGATAATTTTCTATAATCTTAGTAAGAGCACTATCTACAACACTTTGTGCAGTCCTAATTCTTACTATTGCTATATTCTTCTTGTTTTTAAGAGGATCCCTAGCTCTTGGTGGACTCGCCTTTACAGCCCTACTGAATGCCTTATCTATGATCTCCTGAGGTTCAGGTATGTATGGGATCTTGAATGCCATAATATATTGCACCTCCTTTATGTAATGGAGTGATCATTGTGAGTTGTTCTTTATTCGTTCAAGCTCATCGATGAAAGTTCTTTTGAGGTTTTTAATGCTTAGCATTCCCATTATAATTTCGAACTTCTCCTTGTCAAGGACGTTTAGGACGCGCATTACTATGAGATATGCTATGTAGAGTGCCAAAACCGCTGGTAAAAATGTGAAAACTCTATAAAGATATGGCTTGAGGACGTAAGCGATTGGGAATAGTGGAAGTCCTAACAGGAGATAAAGATGTGAGCGCACTCCTAAGTGCTTTAAGCCAATTTTTCTCAGCATAATGTATGTAAGAAGCGACCCCAAAATACCAACTGAAATAAGAGTCGCGAGTGCCGCTCCAAAGCTTCTCATCACAGGTATTAGGAGAATGTTAAGTATTACGTTAAGAACGTTTGCAAATATGGCAATTCCTGCAGCTGTCCACTGCTTATTAAAGCTCAAAAAAGTGGAAGAGAGTGGACTTCTTATTGCAAGAAGTATATATGTCAACACAAGGACGAAGAGCGTATTAGATGCCGTTACATATTGCTTGCTAAGAAATATTATTATCAAATTATCAGAGAGGACGTAGGCAAGTGGAACTGCCGGAGCGAGTATAATAGCAATGGTTTCTTCCCATTCCTTTAGATATTTCTCTATTTCGGGAATGCTCTTATTCATGGCATCTATTGAGACCTTTACAAAAAATATTTGGGATATTCCCATGGCAATATTTGAAATAAACTTGGCATATCTCTGGACAACATTATAATCAGCGACATCTGCACTTGAAAATATCCATCCAAGCATTATTTTGTCTATGTTCGCTGATATGATTATGACAGCACCGGTTATAGCAAGAGGTATTGAGAACCTAAGAATATCCTTAACTATTTCTAATTTTAAAGAAAATTTGAATCTGAGGATCAATCTTCTTGAGAGAAGTAACATGAAAGTCATGTTCAGCAATCTAGAAAGTATAAACGTTATTAAGAGCATTTCTGCAGCAAAAATGCCTCCTATCAATTTATTTTTATAAAGAAAGGCTATTGCTATCTGTAAAATTGCTCTAGCAACAGCTTCAGCTGAAGATATTAAATTTGCAGTAACATAGGACATGTTTGCTCTAATGAAAGATCCCAAAACGGAAAGGACAGTTCCCTCAATGAGGATCCATATGAGCATCGTATTGAAGAGTTCTTGAGTTGTGGCATCAAATAGCCTATAGCCAAAATACGGAAGAATGACATAAACTAAAAGGAATGATCCCGAGACTATTAACACAGACAGAACTATTTTCATGCTCATGAAAGTGTTGAAAAGGTCGTCATGTGAATACTTACGCTCCGTATATTTTTTAATATATGCGGAGCTAACGCCGAGATCTACCATGAAGAGGTAAAGGTTATACAATGACAACACAAAGGCATACATTCCGTAAAAACTCTTAGGGATATACCTAGCAATGAAGAATAAGGCTACTAATCCAGAAAGACCCCCTATAACGTTTTGAAGTATCGTTGCGCTTCCTTTTGCACTTATGCTTAACCGTTCCTCGGTCTCCATACTGAGTTTGAAAATAACCAGGTACCATTTAAGAACATTTTAGTACGAATGTTTTTCTAAATAGAAATTTTTATATAGAACCACATACATATTAACTTTGACGCTTTCAAAGATCACGATCATAATCAGGAGGTGTTGAAAATATGGCATGGTGGCCAAGGAAGAGAAGACGCAGATGGGATCCATGGGAACCTTACGGATTCGAGGACATATTCGAAGAGCTCATGGAAGAGATGACGCTAATAGACGAATACTTTAACAAGATCTTTTATGACTTAAGGAGAAGATTTGAAGAAATGGCAAGAACTGGATCTCCGAAGTCAGTCGTTTACGGTTTTACAATTTCCATAGGACCTGATGGAAAGCCAAGGATAGAGACCTTTGGAAACGTTCCAAGGCAGGTGATGCCGAGAGGTATTACTGAGGAGCAGCTTGAGGAAGAAAGGGAACCCCTTGTGGAGATTGTAGAAGATAAGGACAAGGTTTACGTGACAGTCGAGCTTCCAGGTGTGGACAAGGACAAGATAGATCTCGAGGTTATGGATGGAAACAAGCTTCTCATAAAGGCCGAGGGTGAGAACAGGAAGTATAAGAAGGTACTTGAGCTTCCAGCAGACGTCGATCCAGACAGTATCAAAGCCACATACAAGAACGGTATACTAGATATCATAATAAAGAAAAAGGGGTCCGAGAAAAGGTCTGGAAAGAAGATAAAGATAGAGTGATCATGTCTCTTTCTTATTTTTACACAAATTGTTTTTCGAGTTTTTCTTGAAGACAATCAAGATGTCTTTTAGGAAACTAGCCCTGGTGATTGTCATGGAGATACGTGAAATAGGCGGAACATTCGAGAGAGTGCATGCCCATTCTCATATAAAAGGACTTGGTCTGGAGGGGCTTAAGGCGAAGCATACCGCTGATGGAATGGTGGGGCAGGAAGAAGCTAGAGAAGCTGCTGGCATAATAGTTAGAATGATAAAGGAAGGTAAGTTCTCTGGAAAGGCTGTTCTAATAGCAGGTCCACCAGGTAGTGGTAAAACCGCTATAGCAGTGGCTATAGCAAAAGAACTTGGTGAAGATGTTCCTTTCGTCCCAATAACAGCTTCCGAGATTTATTCAGCCGAGATCAAGAAAACAGAATTCCTCACTCAGGCTATAAGAAGTGCGATTGGTGTGAGAGTGAGAGAAAAGAGGAACGTTTATGAGGGAAAAGTGCTTGAAGTAGACATTCAAACAAAGGCTTCACCGTGGAATCCATATATGCAGGTTCCCGTTAGCGCTAAGATTGTGCTTGCTACTAAGGATGAAAAGAAAAAACTAAGCCTAGATGAGGGATATACGAGACAGCTTGTTCAGTTGGGAATAAGAGAAGGAGATATTATAATGATAGATATAGACAGTGGCCGCATTGTGCGTGTAGGAGTTGCTGAGGATGCCATTGGTGATGAAACTTTATACACAGAGAAGGCCGTGCCTGTACCTTCTGGTTCAGTAAAGAAGGAGAAGGAGTTTGTATACACACTTACGCTTCATCAGCTTGATTTAATGCACAGCAGATCTCAATATTCACTCTTTGACATATTCTTTGGAGGTGTTCAGAGAAAAGAGATAAGTCAAGATGTAAGAAGGGAAGTAGATAAGATGGTTAAAGAGTGGATAGAAGAAGGTCGTGCAGAGATAATACCTGGGGTTCTCTTCATAGACGAAGCTTCATTATTAGATATAGAAACATTTGCATTTCTCAATAGAGCACTGGAGCAGGAACTTGCTCCAATAATAATCTTCGCTACGAACAGAGGAGTTACAAAGATACGTGGTACAGATGCCGTGGCGCCACACGGAATGCCCTTGGATCTCCTGGACAGGCTCTTGATAATTGTTACAAGGAAGTATTCTGAGGACGAGATAAGAGAAATATTAAGAATTAGGGCGAGAGAAGAGAACGTTAAAATAAATGATGAAGCACTAGAAAGACTTGTGAAACTTGGTGCAGAAAGATCTTTGAGGTATGCAGTACAACTATTGACTCCTTCGAGAATAATTGCAGAGAGTGAAGGCAGAAAAGAAGTCATGCCGGAAGACGTAGAGAGAGCTTCAAGACTATTTGTGGATGTAAAGGCATCCTCAGAATATCTCAGCAAAATAGAAAAGGAGATGCTATATTACTAAAACCTCCACATTTTCTCCCATATTTATGTTTATTTTTTTCGGTAAAATTACTTCTATAACATTTTTTCCATGCTTACTTACTATTGGAAACACTATTATGCCACGAACACCTTTTAAGACACATTCGACATAATATACATCATGAAAGATCCTGTTATTTTTCTTAAATCCATTTATTTTTTTATTTGCGAGAGCCCTTACAGTTCTCCAAGTGGCTTCATTGACGATTATGTTTATGGTTCCAGGGTATGGTTTCCATCCTAAATTCCTTGCAATAATGTTGGAGTAAGCACTTACATAGTATTTTCCCTCCCCGAATCCTTTGGAGATAATTCCTTTTATCTTAAAGGGTCTCATTTCGACTGCCTCGTCTGGAATTTTATATATCTTATACATAACTGTTGTGAAGAGGAAATAGCATTTAAATACTATGAGGCAAAGTTATGTTAGCAGAGGTGTTTCAGATGACGTTCTATGTATATATAGATGGTTGGAAGCGTAATATCAGGTTCTCTGCTGCTCACTGGGTTGAGCGTGCAGGAAAGTGTGAAAGGCTTCATGGCCACGATTATTATGTGAGCATTAAACTCTATGGACCAGTGTCTGACGATGGAATGATTGTGGATTTCAGCATAGTGAAGTCTGCATTAAAGAAGATTGTCGAAGAATTGGATCATAAAGTACTAGTTCCCGAGAAGAAAGTGACCAAAAGAGAGGATGGTCTAGTTTTTATAAAGAAGGATGACAAAATCATGTGTATTCCAGAAGAAGATGTAAAAGTGCTTCCAATAGAGGTTGTTACTGCAGAAGAATTGGCTAAATATGTGGCGGAGAGACTTTATGAAATGCTTAGTGATGAAATTAGGAGAAGAGGAATATACCAAATAGAAATATGCATTGATGAAGGTGGAGGTCAGGAAGCATGCCACGTAAAAAAGCTGTTTGCTTGATATCAGGAGGTTTGGATTCTACCGTAGCTGCTACATACGCTAAGTCTCAGGGATATGAGATATACACACTTACAATAGTTTATGGTCAGAAACACAGTAAAGAAGTGGAGAGTGCTAAAAAAATAGCAAAAGAGTTAGGAGCACTAGAACACAAAGTGCTTTATGTTCCTCTTGATGAAATAGGAGGTAGTGCTCTTACAGATAGCACAATAGAGATTCCTACGAGAACTAGGCCAGAAGAAATAGGAAGTGAAATACCTCCGACATATGTGCCAGGTAGAAATATAATCTTCTTGAGTATTGCGGCAGCTTATGCAGAAGTTGTGAGGGCCGAGACCATATTCATAGGAGTAAATGCAATAGACTATAGTGGTTATCCCGACTGTAGACCTGAGTTCATAAGGGCAATGCAGGAGGCTATTAGGCTTGGCATGAAAACAGGAGTGGAAGGCAGACCCATAAAGATAGAGACACCACTAATAAACATGACGAAGGCAGAGATAGTTAAACTGGGATATAAGTTAGGAGCACCATTACACTTAACGTGGAGTTGTTACAGAGGTGGGGAAAAGGCTTGTGGAAGATGCGACAGCTGTGTTTTGAGACTCAAAGGCTTTATGGAAGCAGGGATTCCAGACCCAATAGAGTATGAATATTATCCCAAATGGTATAAGGAATGGTTGGAGGAAAAAAATAGAAAAAATCTATAAATTGCACATAAACTTTAAATCGAGCTCCTGTAGACGTGCATTGAAGACAAAGCTGTCTAATCAAAAAGGCTCCTGTGGGGAAATCCCATGGCATACATTTATGAGGCTTTTTCTTCTATACAGGGTGAAGGCATATATGTGGGGAAGAGACAAGTGTTCTTAAGGTTTGCAGGCTGCCCATTGAGATGTATATATTGTGATACAAAGTACGCATATGAAATTCCAAAAAGGGCTAAAATAATAATGTCTGATGAGGTAAAGTACATAAGCAATCCTATATCGCCAAAGGACATAGTAGAAATTATAAAGGCTCTAGAAACTCCTGACATGCACTCAGTATCGTTCACTGGAGGTGAGCCTCTAATACAAGAAGATTTAGAAGAAGTTCTTAGAGAAGTGAAAAAAGAGGGATATAGAACATTTCTTGAGACTGCATGTTTTCCATATAAAAAAGCAGAGAAAATAGTTAAGTACATAGATATAGCATCTGTGGATATAAAGCTCCCTTCACATAGGGCGCACCCAGATCCACAGGCCTTAATATCTCATGAGAAGAGATGCATCGAGACATTTGTCAAAAGTGGCATTGAAACATATGTCAAGGTCGTAGTTCTTCCGGAGACATCCATCAAGGAGCTTGAGAATGCATTATTAGGGTTAGAAAATTATAACATAGAGATAGTCCTCCAACCTGTTATGATCAGAAACCTACTGGGGGTGAATATAAAATCTCTTATTAAAATGTCTGAAAAGCTTGGAGAAAAATTTAGAGGTAACATAAGAGTATTGCCTCAGGTACACAAGCTTCTGAAGCTACGTTAGAACAAATACTACCTCTAATTATGGAAAGCATAGTGCATATATGGAAGACCTTCCTTTTGGCGCCTTATGAAACTGTTCTTGTCCTTGTGGGCATTCATGAATATTCGCGAGCGTTCGTACGTCATTAATGAGCAAAATAACCAATATATCCTTTATCTGCCTCCTCTAGGTTCCTTAGCTTTTGGTCTTAGTTTAGTTGAGCCACATCGTCTACAACGTTTTGCTCTTGGAGGATTCCTTGCGCTACATTTCATGCATATATACTTATTGAGCAATCTTGCCTCTGCCTCTGGGAATCCCATAGTGATCACCTTGAAAATCATGTATTATTTGAGATAGGTATATAATAGTATAGCCATGGGAGATAATGGGGTTCAGCCTACATAGGCATTTGTAAGCCTGTGTAAGCTTTGGGGCACATCAACCTCAGCCCCCTCAGGGTTCATCGGGAGCATATCATTGGTCT
>JAGGXY010000041.1:0-11976 GCA_021162855.1 Methanobacteriota archaeon | reverse complement strand
GAGTTATATATTATTATTAGGTCAATGCCTCCTGCCTCTTCTGCCTTTGCTGAGAGACCAACACCAGCTCCAGCACCTAGAATAGGCTCTTTGTTTTCGATCTTCTGCCTAAGTCTCTCAAGAATTTCTTTTCTCGGAATCAGACCAACCATACAAATCACCAAATAGGGAAATATTTTCGTTAAAAGTACTTTTAGTTTAGCCCTAACATGTTAGGAATTATACCATGCCATGACAGATCAAAATTAGACTCTTAACCCAACTATTTTTCCATTGACGACCACTGGAACTATAGACGATGTGTTTATCTTTATAGACTCTGGAATATCATATTCCTCTCCTATTTCAATGATCCTTATCGCACTTTTACCTCTAAGAACTATATCTAAGAGTTTATCTTTTGAGGCCTTGAATGCTAAGTGTGCTGCTAGTGCTTGATCATCTAACACTAATCTAGAACCGATTATAGACCGCATCTCTTCAATTATAGCGCCAGCAGCAAGAAAGTCTTCTATTGTAAAGTACATGCCTTTATATCCAGCACAGAGAATTCCAAGAGGGTCATTTTCCCTACTGACATATCTGGCAACAGCTCGTGCATTCAGAAATGTCCCTATGATTATCACTTCAAACCCAAGCTCTAAAGCCTTTTTTATCATCTTAGTACCAGCAGATGTCCTTATTATGATCGCATCGCATTTTTTTGCTTTCAATATCTCTTTAATTTTTGTTGGACTGTTTCCAACATCTGCATCTGGCACTTTTACACCATCTATTTCTGCAGAGAAGATGACATTAGGATTCTTTCTCTTAAGACACCTTCCTGCATCCACACTCTCTACAGGTATTACGCTCTTGATTCCATGCTCAAATGCTGTCACAATTGTCGCCGAACACCTCAGGGCATCTATAATGACTACTCGTTTTGAAAGCGTTCTGAGTTCTTCAAGACCACTGCTAAACCATGCCAAGTAGATTCTCATAGTAAAGTCCTAGTCCATATGCTCTTAAGAGTATTTTCCCTAACATGTTTGATTTCTCTCTAAACATGAGCCAAGTAGTTTGTCAAGAATTTTCTTCTCAGCTTTTCTCAAATGTTCAATAAATGTTGCCTTAGATACCCCAAGAACTCTTGATATTATTTCTGAATTTGCCTTTCTTGGCCATTCAAAGTATCCCATATTATACGCCGTGAAGAGTGCCTCCTTCTCAGAAAGAGTAAGTGACGATAGTATATCAAGAACCTCTGCGGAGCAGTTCTGATATTCCTTTCCACCAGTATGTCCTCCTCTTAAGATGCGCACTTTTGTGGGGGTTGGAGATACTTTCTCTATATTCTCCTTAGCCTTAAACAATGACTTCTCACTTTTAGCAAGGACATTAAAATACTTAACTCCTCGAACTACGTATAGTGGCTCTAATACTATAACTCCTTCCTTGATGAACGATTTTAGGGTCCCATAGCTTTTACGAGCTATGTATAAGAACTTTTCTTTCTGATATGATACTACCTCATAGAACTCTAAATCCTTGTGAGACTCCACGATTTCACATATTTCCCTTAGTGTACTCTTATAACTTCTTTTTCCATAGATACGTGGCATGGACATCATGAAATATGTTGTATTTTCTGTTGGAATCATCACAGGAATTAGCACATCTATCCCAAGCCATTTTGACACGTTGTAGACAACATCTCCATAGTGAACAACAGCTACAATAAACCTCCTATACTTTCTACTATTATTCTCATGTCTCTTATAAGCTACCATGACTACCACTTAATACAACAATAGTACGCTTCTTTAGTATATCTTTCAATAAATAATAGTATGCCTCCTTGTGTATACAATTTACTTTTCGGTAAAAATAATAAACCAAAAGAAAACCCAATGGAAAGTCATAGAGAACTAACCACTGCACAACTCTTGTTCATGCATATTTTTTAGGTGTTTGTGGCCTACCCGCCCTAAAGGGCGGGGTTTTGCAAGCAACGATTTTTATAATCTACGCGAGAGTATCATCTTATAGGCAGAGGGATCGTGGAATCTCGAGAGACGATTGGACCACCTTCGCGATTATACAAAGGAGAACTTGTCAAGGACTTCGTCGATATCCCTTAGCCCTTATTGACTGTTCTGCCGTCATCGAGGCATGATCACCTAATAATCTATTTGTTGAAGGAATACCTAAGTGTTTTAAGGATTCTAACGGGCCTAAGGTGCTTTTAATAAGTGAATAGCCCTTTTCATTCCAAGCTCAAATGAAAGTATGTTTTCATCAACAAACCTCTTAAGTCTTTTCTTTAGAATTCTAAGTATTAAATTCTTTGGAAAGATGCCTGAGAGGATAACTGATATGGCTCCTAGCATGTAAGTGTTCAAAGTTATCACTGGAAGTTTATTCTCCTTCAAGTCTCTTTCTGCAGGAAGGATATAATAGCCAGACTTAGAGAACATGTCTAGCAAGTCTTCTGGGTAACGTTCAATACCTATCGCATTTAGCACAGAGGGTATCCTATAATCTGCTATGAGTACTTTTGTTTCGTGGCCTATGTATTCGAGGAGGTTTAAGGTCTCTGCGAGTTCTAATGATACAACAAGATCTGCGGAATATCTTGGAAATATAGGACTCTCTACGTCTCCAATCCTAAGAAATGCTCTTACACTACCCCCTCTTTGAGCAAGTCCTTTGTATTTCATAACCTTTACATTGTATTCTTGCACTATTGCACATTCTGCGAGTAAATCTACTAGTGACATGACGCCTTGACCACCACTCCCGCCAACTATTATGTTGTACGTCAAGGATCTCACCTCAAGGTTTCTTAACCTCTATGGCATCAAATGGGCATATGTATGCACACAAACCACAACCATTACAGAGTTCTTTTATTATCTCCATTTTCTTTTCTTTTTCATTGAATTTAAGTGCCATACACGCAGTTTTGGATAAACAAAGCCTACAGCCAACACACTTATCTTTTATGATCATTGCAGTTCCTTTTATTCCTCTTCTTATTGCTTGAAGAGAGCACTCTCTTCTAGCAACAACAGCTTTAGGACCTTTTGATGAAAGTAGCCATTTCATGGCTTCTATAGAACCTTTCACATCGTATGGATCTATAACTTTTGTTTCTATTCCTATAGCTTCTAGAATCTTTTCTGGAAGTACTCTTCTTTTAGTGATGGGACTTGTAGGAGTTGGTTGATGTCCAGTCATTGCTACCCACGAGTTATCCAAGATTATCACCTTAACGTTGTCGTTCGTTAGATATGCGTTAATTATTTGAGGAATGGTGGCATGGAAAAACGTGGAGTCCCCAACAGTAGCTATAACAATATCTTTTCCCGCCTTAAGAAAACCTCTTGCAAGACCTACTGATGCCCCCATAGAGAGTTCTGTCCATATTATTTCAAATGGTTTATTCATTGCAAGGATCGTACATCCGATATCTCCTGTTATAATGATTTCCGATGAGTCTAATCCTAAGGATTTCATGGCTTCAACAAGTGCGAAGTATGTTACCCTATGAGGGCATCCCGGACAGAAGGTTATTGGTCTCCTGAATCCTTGCACGTTGCTTGAAGGGTTCTTGGCACGAACCTCTAGTCCAAGAGCTGCTAAGGCATTTGATACTATTTCTGGTGTCATTTCATTATATCCTGGTATGGGTCCTCCAAAGAGTTTTCCAAATACTTTGGCCTTTGAACCAATTTCCTGAAGTATTGCCCTGACTTCTCTTTCAATTATTGGATCTATTTCTTCAACTATCAGTATCTTCGTGAACCCTTCCACATGTTCTTCAATGAGCTTTTCAGGTATAGGCCATGGAAACCAAAGTCTAAGAACCTTAATTTTTTCTTTGAGGTCATTCATGAGATCCAGTACATAATTAGAAGCATTTCCAGCAGTTATTATTAGAATTTCAGAGCCATTTCCAATGGTATCATAATATTTCCTTTTATATATTGCTTCTTTTATCTTCTTGATCTTATTCAACGTCTCTTTGTGTTGCTCAAGAACTATTTTCCTCCCAGCTTTAGTGTACTTTGCTATATCCTTTTCAAATGCAAACTCCCGTTTTTTAATTCTTATTTCTCCTAATGGGACTGGCTCCTCTGAATGTGCAAGTACTGTTGTACCTCGTAGAATGATAGGTATTTTAAATTCTTCTGAAATGTTAAATGCTAATGAAACAAAGTTCTTGGCCTCTTTTGGTCTTCTAGGCTCTATAACTGGGCAAGGAGCCATAACAGCGTAATTCCTCGTGTCCTGTTCTACCATGCCTGCATACACTCCAGGATCATCTGCTACATAAAAAACTAAACCGCCCTTAACCCCACTGTAAACTGCTGAGAGAAAAGAGTCAGAGGCAACATTCATTCCAGACATTTTCATTGTTGCTGCCGCTCTAAGTCCTGCCCATGCAGCTGCTATAGCAAGCTCAGCAGCTACTTTTTCATTAACACTCCACTCTACATATACTCGATCAAGATATTCTTTGTAATCATGTAGTAACGTATCTATGACTTCAGATGATGGCGTTCCAGGGTATCCTGCAACTACGTTAACCCCTGCCTCTAAGAGGCCCCTAGCTATAGCTTCATTTCCACTCATAAGCCTTATATTTTGTATCATCTTAATCCCCAAAGTATTAAAGATCTTAGCGACTGCTTCTGGAGTTATTTAAAAATATCATAAATTAATAAACACATGCTAAATTGGTTATTTGCAAGTATTGTCTTATTTTTACAAAACGTCGCTAAGAAAGCCTCGCTCTTTAGAGCTGATAGAAGATTAATAAAAAGAAAAATAAGAGTAAAAATAAAGTTTGTTTCTTTCAGTCTTTTAGCCCACCCAACGTAAGACCTCCTTTGATCCACTTCTGACTAACGAAGAACATAATGGACACTGGTAACGCGAATATTATTGCCATTGCCGAGAAATAAGTCCATGAAAGTTCTCTCACATTCCCTAGATCTATGTATAACTGAACAGCTAACGGTCTGAGACTTTCTTCAGTTATAAGTAAGTTAGCAAGTATGAGTTCTGTCCACCCTCCTATGAAGGCAAATATAGAAACCGTTACAACCCCTGGTAGTGCCATTGGGAATATTATTTTCCAGACGATCTTCCAATATCCTGCACCATCTACAAGTGCTGCCTCGTCGAAGTCTATTGGTATCGTATCCATATATGTTTTAAGTAGCCATGTGTTGAATGGAACGCCACCGGCCGCGTATATAAGAGCTAAGACTGCGAGATTGTTCATGAGTTTAAGCTTTACAAGGAGGGCATAAAGGGCTATTAACCCCGCTATCCCAAGACCTCCACTCACTTGAGTGAATAGCAAATAAAAGTATAACACGTGATCCCTGCCAACGAACTTTACTCTTGAGAATGCATATGCTGCTGGTACCACAAAGAGTAACGTGAATGCCACGTTTAAACTAGCAAGGATGAAGCTATTCCTCATATAGGTCAGTGTTTTCCCTCCAATTTTATATATGTTCACTAGTTTTGGATTTAAGACTGTTATATGGGCGTTTTCAAGTCTAAGTCTCACTTTTTTTGATATCACACCTGATACGTCATGTCCCTCAAAGGTGTTATTATTTATTAGTACAAGGTTCTCTGTGGGTATTGGTACATCTTCTATGGAACCCTTATAGATTTTCACAATCACTTCCCTAGCATTAAAGGATATGCCTGACACAAGTCCCTGAGCGGATGCCTCCTCTGTGAAAACTTTTATGAAGTTTTCACCTTCTGTCTTACTTGTTATATATGCAAACTGTAACGTCAGTAGGTATCCTGGGGTTATATTTCCAGAGACATCTCTCATTTCAACTAAAACATCTGTTGTTAAGTTTATGATAGAGATTCTAATCAATTCAGCATCAAACATTATGGCATCAGACGTGCTAGCAGATCCTTCATAATGACCAAAGAACACCTCGCGATAGTTTTTGAGCGTAATATCACTTGGAATGAGGTCTATTTTAGTAGTTGCCAGTGAGCCACTTGGCTTTAGCGAGACCACAAAGGCATAATACACTGGGAATAAGAGTATACCCATGACTATAAGAGCTATAAAAGTCATTATGGCAGTCTTAATGAATGTCATTTTCTTCTTTGATTTCGAAATTCTAAAGATCATTCAGAAACACCTCTCTGGAGCTTTGATGCTCTCATCACAATGTACATGTATACAGCAATTATCAGAGTCGTTATGACCATTGCAGCTGAAGCCCTGCCGTAGTGAGGCATTGACGCACCGAATGCCAATCTATAGCCGTAAAGTAGTAAAAATCTGTCCTCGAATAGGCCTGCGTTGTATATAAAAGGTACTAGGAAATACTGGAAGGATGCAGCTGATGTAAGTATTGTAGCAAACATTATCGACCTGCTGACGAGAGGTATTATTATATGGCGTAATCTCTGCCAGTATGTGGCTCCATCCACTATTGCTGCCTCGATAAGATCTTCTGAAACTGACTGGAGCGCAGATGTTATTACGGTCATCATAAAGGGATATGCTAACCATACTTCTATCACGTTTAATGCGATGAAGCCCCATGTAAACTGATCAGTCCACCGTGGTGGATTAGTAACGCCAAAGTAGTTCGATAAAACTATGTTTACAGGTCCAAATACAGGATCAAACATGAACCTCCATATCGTTACGGAGAACAGGAGAGGTAATGCCCATGGTATTATCAAAAGTGCTCTGAACAAGGATTTTCCAATGACATACCTATTTGTGTACAAAATACTAAGAAGAAGTCCTACCAGAACCTTTAGTGAGACGCTTGTGAGGACGAATATCCATGTCCAAATGAAAGCTCTCTTAAACGCTGGGTCAAAGAGGACTCGTCTATAATTATCGAGACCAACTATGGAAGGTGTTCCAATGGGGAAGTTTTTCAAGTTAGCATCCGTAAAGGAAATGAATATAGAATAAACTATGGGATATATATTAAACATGAGAAACGCTGCTAGTCCTGGTATGATGAAAACAATGGCGGCAATAGTTCGTGCTCTGAGTTTTTTCATCAAGTGGTCACCTCTAGTAGTGAGGTTCGTCACTTGAGTTAATTTCTCCCAATAAGCATGTTATAAGGTTAATCCTTACAAAAATTAAAAAATAAAAGAGCCCTTAGGAGCCAAGCTCCTGTAATATCTTCTGTTGGGCTTCTTTTAGTGCATCCTCTATGTTCATCTCGCCACTTACGATCTTCGTTATGGCAGTGTCTATTGGACTCCAAACACTCCCCATTTCTGGGCTCTTTGGCATCAATATGGCATAATTGAGTTGGTTCATGAACCCATAGATCACTGGGTCACTCTTTATGTCTGGATCTTCTATTAAGCTTTTTAGTACAGGGATATATCCAAGCTGTAGTGCTAATGTCTTAGCCGTGTTCTCGTTTAGTGTCATCCATGAAAGGAACTCCCATATTGCATCCATCTTATCGTCTGGAACATTCGCTGTTACGTAGAATATCTTTATTCCAGCATATGGCCTTGGATAATACTCGTTTTCATTTTCAACGATCTTAGGAATTAGTGTCAACCCAAAGTTTATACCTGAGTCTCTTATCTGCTTTATACTCCATGGACCATTGATCAAGAATGGGGCCTTACCCTCAAGGAACAGTGCCATCTGTGAGTTGTAATCCCTTGTTTGAGCCATATACTTGAAGAATAGCTCATTAAAGAATAGCTCGTAGCCCTTTATTGTCTCTGGGAGATCTAGTCCAGGAGTCTTCGTAGCGTCATCGAAGTAGTATCCTCCAAACGCATGCGCCCAAGCTGAAAGGAAGTATGGGTCAATTGGGCTAGCAAGCCCATACATGTCGTTATCTGGATTGTAGAACTGAGAAGCCATCTGAACAAGTTCATCAAAGGTCTTAGGTGGTGTTGGAACGAGATCCTTGTTGTATATGAGTGTTACAGTCTCACCTGAAATAGGCATTCCATAGTAGTGGCCTTTATATTCTATTGCATTGCTTGCAATGTCTATGAACTTGTTAAGGATATCCTGTGTTATGTAATTGTCAATTGGCTTAAGCATATTGCCCTCTGCGAACTTTCCAATCCAGTCATGAGCCCAAATGAATAGATCTGGGCCTTGACCTGCAGGAATCGCTGCCTTAAGTGTTGTCTCAAGTGAGGCCTTTTGTTCGAGCACAACGTCTATGTTTGGATGCTCTGCCTCAAACTGTGCTATAAGATTCTCGAAAACCTGACGCTCAGATTCTTGAAGAGCGTGCCATATTACTATTGTTACTTTTTCTTGAGGAGTTGGGCTTGGTGATGGACTAGCTCCAGGCGATGGGGATGGTGATGGACTTGGGGTGGGTGTTTCCTCACCGCCTCCACCGACACAGCCTGAGAATACTGCAAGCGCAATTATTATAGAAAGTGCTATTGTGCCCAGTACCTTTAGCTTCATATTTCATCACTCCCAATGCTCATAAAGCAATATTATAAGATATTTTTTGGTAACTAACTTAGACAGAGATATATTAGGAACACTTTCTGTAATAGATACACGATACCATGTCGCTATTTATCTTATATCAATAAGTGCATACGATTTTGGATAAAGTGTTATAAGATTTTGTGTGGATCTAGAGACGTTCCTACTGAGCAGAATTTTACCTAAAATAGCTCTTTGAACAGGAGCTCCCGAGTAGTTAATTATTACTCTTATTTTATTTCCTTTATAGACTCTCACATAATCGAGAACGTCTTTTTTGAATCTTATTGGTATAAATATCCCTCTTCTGAGCTCTATTCTACTATTTCGAAGTCTTATGAGCGCTCTTGTAGTGTCTAATATGGTCTTATTCCAAGTATTTTTGTCCCAATTCATAGGTTCCCTCTGTTCCTCATCAGAAAGCTTTACATTTTTCAAACCAATTTCATCTCCGTAGAAAATAGAAGGTATACCAGTATATGTGTAAAGGAAGACTAAAGCACAAAGATATCTATCAACATCCCCGCTAAGGAGTCCGAGAAAGCGACTTACATCATGGTTATCCAGAAAGTTATACATGAGATGCTCGTAAGGCCCATAGTATACTCGTAATAGCATAAGCCTTTTCAGGAATTCTTCGCTGCTTATTCTTTTATATACAAAGTACTCGAGGATATACTTATAAAGCACATAGTTCATAAGGCCATTAAAACATTTGTGGATCCAAATCCTTCCATCGTCCATGACTTCTCCAAAGAGATAGTATTTGTCTAAAAGATCTCCAAGAACTTCTTCCCAAAATTCTGGAGGAATACCATGGGCTACATCCAATCGCCAGCCATGGATTTCATACTCATTGATCCAATAGTTGATTACATCTCTTACGAATGCCTTCACTTCTGGGTTCTCATGGTTTAACTTTGGCATAAGCCAAACGCCAAAGAATGTCTCATAAGGTAATGCTTTTTCAGACACAGTCCCATTTAAAGAATTTATACCTGAAGCCCTTTCTAGTAAGAACTTCCGTATCCTTTTGAGATCATATTCATTAGAATGTATCCGATACCAATGGAAGTATTTAGAGCTTTGTCCCTTAATAAGCGCCTCTTGGAAAAATGGATTAAAAAAGCTCGTATGATGAAAAACGCCATCAAGAAATATCTTAATGCCACTATCTTTTGCTTTTTTTAGTAGTCTAACAAAGGCTTCGTTTCCACCATATTTCCTTGCAATATTATAATAATCTTCTACATCATATGAATGGTATGTCCTAGACTCGAATATTGGCGTAAGATATAATGCTTTTACTCCAAGATCATTAATATGCTTTAATTTTTCTAATAGACAGTTTATATCCCCTCCAAGATGTCCAAGCTTATCAGGAAACTTCCTCTTAGGGCAAAACCTGTCAATCATTATCTGATAGAAATTAAGATCATACGCCCAATCTGGCGCTTTTAGAACCCCCATGAGATCATCAAAATCGATTGTAAATGGCCCATAGTGAATATTCCTTTGGGAAGTTTCTATATTGAAAGAATATTCTAACGTTCTCTTAAAGGGAATTAGTACTTCATAATAAGAGAACAGTTCGTCTTCTGTGATTAATTTCATCCTTATTTTTCCATTTTTGAGAATTATAAATGGATCTCCTCTAAGTTCTTTACTTATGCGCAGTCTCACATAAACTATTTTTTCGTCAATAGAAAACACGTAGAGTGGTGTGGTTCTATGATAAACAATGTCCTCCAAAGTACCATCTTGAAGTTTCACACTACACACATTCACCGTAGATGAGAAGTTGTATGCAATGTTTTCATATACTCTTTGGAAAGGATTTTCAGCATCTAGTTTGAAGCCTTCTGGAGTATAAAAGAGATAGTACCATATACCTTCAGGCAAGGGTATTCTTATGTAAAATCTATCCCTTGATTTGTGCATTCTGAAACTTCCGGGAAAGAATGCGTTGAAGTTTCCAACAGTATAAGCGTATTTCTCCCCAAGATACTGCTTTGAAAACTCAACAATGACTTTTCGTCCAAAGAATGGATCATCAACTACATCTTGGAGTTTATACACGAAAGACACCTAAAGAGCTCTAAGGGTTCATTAGATTATTGCTTCTTCTGTCTTCTTGTCAAATATATGTATTTTCGTCATGTCGAAGACTATGTCCATCTGCATTCCTTCTCTGACTTTTGATTCTCTAGAAAATTGTCCAACAAAATGCACTCTGCCAATAGTAAAATGCACTATGTTCACGTTTCCTAAAGGCTCAACGATATCTATTCTTCCTTTGACCATGTTTTCTCCAGGTATCTTCACTTGGGCAAAAAGGGCATCGTATATGTCCTCCGGTCTTATTCCAAATATTACTTCCTTGCCAACATAGTTCGAGGACCTTATGACTTCAGCCATGTCATCTGGCAACTTAAGCCTAAAATCTCCAAAGTCTATCCAAATATTATTGTCCTTTTCTACGAGAGTTGCATCCACAAAGTTCATCGGTGGTGATCCTATGAAGCCTGCAACAAACAGATTCTTCGGCTTATTGTAAACATCATCTGGTGATCCAACCTGTTGTAGTCTTCCATTGTTTAATATTGCTATTTTATCTCCCATTGTCATAGCTTCTACCTGATCGTGCGTCACATATATAGTTGTAACACCAAGGGTGCGTTGTAGTCTCTTAAGTTCACTCCTCATTCTCACACGGAGTTTTGCATCAAGATTGCTTAATGGCTCATCCATCAAGAAAACCTTTGGATGTCTAATTATAGCTCTTCCAAGGGCTACACGTTGTCTCTGACCTCCAGAAAGCTCTCTTGGTTTTCTATTAAGTAGATCGTCTATTCCTAGAAGCTCAGCAACTTCTTTTACTTTCTTTCTTATTTCATTCTCTGGAACTTTTCTTATCTTAAGTGGGAACGCTATGTTCTCGTACACTGTCATATGTGGGTATAACGCATAGTTCTGAAAGACCATTGCTATATCTCTCTCCTTTGGTGGTACGAAAACATCTTTTTCTGGGCTTGCAACAAGAGTGTCTCCAATGTATATTTCTCCTTTTGTGGGCTCTTCTAACCCCGCTATCATTCTTAGCGTAGTAGTTTTTCCACAACCAGAAGGGCCTAAAAGGACAAAGAACTCCCCATCTTTTATTTCTAGTGTAAGGTCATCGACTGCTACTACTTTACCAAAATTCTTTGTCACTGAGACGAGCCTCACTTCGGCCATCTAGTGACCTCCCTATTAGAAAGTTAGGCTGTGGTGAACGTTATGAAGCATCATAAGGTAATCTATTACCAAAAGTGTAATCATGGGTTAATAAAGTTTAACTGAAAAGACACACTATAATATATATGAGGGGAACTTGTGAAGGGCACGCGAGTCTCCTCTTCAAGACTTCATTCATGATTAGCGCGTTATGGGAGAGATTGACCTAGACCACAGGAGCGGCCTCACGTGGGATGAGCATTATCCCGCTT
>JAGGXY010000016.1:0-6625 GCA_021162855.1 Methanobacteriota archaeon | reverse complement strand
CTCGTAGCAACACTTAATCTATTCAAGCCAGGATGTGGGAGTCCCATCCCCCGAACACCCCCCAATAAAAGAGGACGAAACAGGAGAACTCCTCAAGACGGTTATTTTAAACCACCTTGAGGAGAGAACGGTTTGGCAGTAATAGTTTTAAGTATTCTAAGCCCATTAGTGCGGGGGGTTCAGCGGGCGTAGTCCTTTATAGACATACGCCCGCCTTAGGGCACATCAACCTCAATCCCCTCAGGGCTCATCGGGAGCGACATTGACTACCACGGAGACCGCCTTACGTGGGATTAGTATGATCCTGCCTCTGATGGCTACTTTGCCGTCATGAAGGCGGCTCATTTAATATTCTATTCCCCTCATGATTACCGAGAATACTATTGTACTTATCCAACAAAATAGTCTTTCTATGATATTTAAACTTTCGACTTTTCGAAAACATTAGATGTGGTTTTTATTCTTTATACGACCTTTACGATTTCAACGAGATGTCGAGGTTCATCTCTTAGTCCATATGTCAAGACCACGACTTCTCCATACGATATTTCTCCACACGATTTCAGTGTCTCAAATACCTCCTTTAAGCCTGTTGAATAGTCTTCTGAGGAGACCTTTATGGGAATAGTCCCATATAATGGAGCGAGTTGCCTTAAGACCTTTACATCAGACGATGCAGCATAAAAGGGACTTTTTGGTCTATATTTTGATATTCTTCTCGCAAGGCCTCCGGTCTTAGTATATACTGCAAGTTTGGCGTTTAAGTTCTCTGATAGGGTCACAATTCCTTCCGCGAACTTGTCCCTAAGGTCTTCAGAAATCTTCAACTTCTCTCTTTCTTTGGTGACTCTTGTCCTAAGGACTTCCACGTCTGCTCGATAGCACTCGAGAACCTTCCTCAACCATTTAACTACCTTATCTGGATGTTTTCCAATGGCCGTTTCACCAGTGACTAAGAATCCATCAACACCTTCATATACTGCGTGTACTATATCAACGATCTCACTTCTCGTTGGTATACTTTTCTCTATCATGCTTGCAAGGATCTGAGTTGCAACATACACTGGTTTTCCATGTACCAATGCTGCTCTTATAATTTTACTCTGAAGTCTCGGCACGTCCTCTAAAGGGAAGTGCATTCCAAGATCTCCTCGTGCAACTATAACGTAATCTGAATATTCTATTATTTCATGAAGGTTGTTCACAGCGCTTCTTGTCTCTATCTTTGAGGCTAACTTTATGTCCTCTACACCTAGCTCAGAAAGCACGTCCTTAACTATGAATATATCCCTTGCATTTTTTACATAGCTTAAACCAAGTATGTCTATGTTTCCTTCTTTGACGACACTCTTTATGGCTTTCATATCTCTTTCTGTTATTGGAGGAAGTTGCAAATCCTTTCCAAGGATCACAACACTTTTTCTAGACTTTATAGTAGCGTCTGTTAGTGCTCTAAATCTCACATAGCCCTCTGAGACTTCCTCAACAGAGAGTCTTATTAGGCCATCGTCCAGAAGAAGTATGTCCCCTTCGGAGACCGTTTCGAAGAACTTCCTTACAGGAAGTGGAATCTCTTTGGATATTCCATTTGAGGTGCTTCTATAAACAAAGAATGCTTCATCTCCTCTGTTTAGCACAACATCTTCCTTTAGTTCTCCTATTCTAACTGAGGGACCGCTTAAATCTCCCATTATTGCCACAATCTTTCCGAGGTCTTCTTCTACTTCCCTTATTAGTTTGATGTATTCTTTCCATGAGTTCTCGTTCCCGTGGCTGAAGTTGATTCTAATGCAAGAGGCTCCTTCTTTTATTATCTTGCTTAACATTTCAGGATTTGCAGAACTGGGACCTATAGTTGCTATTATTTTTTCAGTGAGCATAAGATACTACCTCCTCATAAACATGATCCTATAGGGAAAGCTTTTATAAGAGGATCCCAAGTGTTGTTCTAAATTACTCCCAAGGGTCTTTGACATAGGGTAATGACATCCTAAACTCAGACTGAATTATTAAGAATGCCGCTTGAGGAGGTATCACACCTCTTTCAGTCACTATGACGTCAATGTACTGTGGAGGTGTTACATCAAAAGCCGGATTTCTTACCTTAATATTCCCTATGGACTTAAGCTTCTCTTCACTTATGACCTCGCGCCAGTCCCTCTCTTCTATCTTTACAAGCTCCCCTGATATAGTCTTAGGATCAAATTTGTACGTTTCTGCTCCAACCATGACGTTCACGCGGGACTCCTTCGCTACTAAAGCAAGTTCTGATGTTCCAATTTTGTTTATAACAGCTCCATTAACTGCAACAGTGTCTGCACCAATGACCACAAGATCTACGGTTTTCATGAAATACCTTGCGGCTGAATCCACGATTAGAGTCACTGGGATGCCAGCAGATGCTAGGGCTTTTGCCGTTATATGACCTTGGAACCTGGGTCTCGTCTCCCTTACGAAGACTTCGACGTGTTTTCCAGACTCCCATGCCTTTCTTATTATGTTCACAGCAACTGTGGAGTGACAATGAGTCATGATAACATCTCCGTCTTTTATCCTTCTACTACCAAGTTCTGCAATAGTCTCTACAGCTTTTACAGAGTTTTCAATAAATCCGTCTGAATACTTGGATGTAAGATCTTTTAAAGATTCTATATCATCTATTCCTCTCTTGTAGTCTTCTATCAATCTGTTTAAGATGAATCTCATAGCATTTGGTAAAGAGACAGCCGTCGGCCTTGTGTTCACGAGACATCTTGCTACACACTTTACAGCTTCTATGTATTCTTCTCCAGTACTACATTTAAGTTCAGAGCACACGTCCCTCAATGTCTTTGCAGCATATCTTGCGATTCTTCCTGCACCACGTACTCTCATGGACTTTATGTCATTACAAGCTGTAATTAACTTATCTAGAGCACTTTTCTCAAGGTAATTTGATAAAAAATTGATAGAGGGATCACTCATAGATAACTCCCCATAGCTCTATTGCTTCTTTAAGCTCTTCAGATGGGTAATCTTCAAGTCTTATCCCCTTCATTGTTGCCTTGAGGGCATCTTTCATAGCCTTAGCACCTGCTCTTGTTCCCCTAGGATGGCCGTGTATTCCTCCTCCTGCTTGGATCACTATGTCCCTGCCAAGATACTTGACCACTGCTGGTATAGAACCTGGATGTAGTCCTCCAGAAGCTACTGCAAACACGGGCTTTATGTGGTGCCACTCCTGGCCCAGTGTTTCAGACGACTCTGGGAGGTCCTCTTGGAGGGATTTCCTTATAAGTATAACTTCAGAGGCTTCACCTTCCATCTTTCCAACGATGGCTCCTATGTGTAGTTGATCAACTCCTACAAGTCTCAATATTTTCGCAAGCGCTAACATTGATATTCCATGTTTCTTGTTCCTTGTAAACGCGGCATGCATTGCCCTATGAGCATGTACTGGGAGTCCTATTTCTTCATCCATAAATGCCTGTAGTGCTGAGAATCCTACCGTGACAACATCTATCATAACTATGTTTCCACCGTGCTCCTTAACGAACTCAGCACGTCGTACCATTTCCTTGTATGAGGCTGTTATATTAGGAGAGTACATCTTGTTTTCTCCTGTTTCTTCTTTTGCCCTATCCATTGCTTCTAACGTATGAATAACCCTATCCTCAAAGGGGCAGAACTTTTGATTTGTCAGATTCTCATCATCCTTTACGAAGTCAACACCCCCGACCCATGCTTCATATGCTACCTTTGCGAAGTCCTTTGGACCTAGTCCCACTTTAGGTTTGACTATGGTTCCTATGTGGGGTCTTCTTGAAGATTCTGTGCCTACGATTTTTCTTATACCCTCAATACCAAACCTTGGCCCTTTAAAGTCCCTTAGATAGCTCTTTGGAAATCTCACATCTAAAAGTCTCAGGTTGTTAACTTCTTTCATACCAAATATATTCCCTGCGATGTCGCTCAGAAGTTGAGGAACATTATGCGGTTCAAAGAGCTCTATTGGATATGCCACGTCCGCAATAGCACAAGAGCTATCAAGGGTTTTGTATGTAAAGACTATAGCGCCTAGTCTTCTTATTTCTGGTTTATATGTCTTGACTTCAGTCCATGTTCCTATTGAGCTTTCACCAGCGATTGCATTCAGTGTTCTCTTGAGGTTTTCAGCCTCGAGATAGAACCTTACTATAATGTGCTCTTCGGGATCTATACTTATTCCCGGTTGGAGGTAGCCTTCATAAGCTTCTCCCATATGAATTCCTCCAGTGAAGGGCTCAACCTATTATTATCTTCCAGGATTCTTATTATCCTTTTCCAAGGTATATTCTCGACTCTTGTACCAAAATGTTCAGAATTAATCCCTGATACTGCTAAAGAAAAGTTAAGACAGTCCTGAATTTCTAGATTATTTTTCATTGTGAGTATAAATGCTGCATCGAATGAGTCTCCAGAACCCGTTGTATCTACTACGTTTATCCCTTTAAGTGCTTTTAATTCGATAATACGTCCATCTATAAAAGATTTAACAGAACCATCGAGCATTTTTATGATGACTATTGTTTCATAGGAAATTTCTTTAAGTGGCTTTTCATAATTACTACCAAATATTTTTTTGATCTCGGCTTCATTTGGCATAAAGGCCCAAATATCTCGGATGTCATCAAGACTTGGTATGTCAGGTCCGGGGTCATATGAGATCATAATTTTTGGGTATTGCTTACGAATTAATCTCAAAAATCTTAGCGTGTTGCTCCCTAAGTGAAGGTATTCTATGTCTTTAAGGTCATCTAGATCTATATCACAGAGCTTTCCTGCTTCCCTGACTCTTATCATAAGTTTTGATTTTGTACTTGAGAGGACTATTGCGATATTAGTGGATGCATTAAGTATCCTTACCCTTGAAGTGTCCACATTAACTTTTTTCAGACTTTCAATTGAAATCTTTCCAAGAAGGTCGTTTCCCACGCAACCGAATATTTTAACGCTTTCTCCCATAAGGCCAAGCCAATAAGCGACGTTTGCAGCGGATCCTCCCCCTCCAAAGTATATCCTTTTTCCCTCAAGCTTTCCATAGGAAGACTCTAAAGGTTTCTCTAACTCGACTATTATGTCTATGGATATATTCCCGATAACACCTATCATGTTCGACACCAGAAATGTTGGTTTTTATGTACTAAGACCTTAAGCTGATACGACATGCGTCAGTGAGTTTCAGTTTTTATCCAGAATATACGATCCCAAAGTTCTTCTTCTGGGGTTTCTATAACTTTCCAAGAGAACCTATGAACAGTCCAAATAGGTTTCCAGAGGGGGAGTATGTACGAAATATCTTCTGCAATTTCTGGTTTATACACTCTGTCATTGCTTCTGTCCCAATGAACATAAAGTGCTGCCTTCAGCAGTTCATATTCCGTTGGAGAGATGTTTAGCTCGTTCATACGGAGCCCAAAGATGTGTTTTATAATATTCACTACCTCTTGAGTTGGGCTCTTCCCAAGGAAGTCCAGCACTCTATTTACTGTCCTAGGAGGGTTTACAGTAAAGGCTGCATATTCACAAAGCTTTTCTTCTGATGCTGCTTTTACTATTGGGTATGTGACCTCGCTTACGTAGTTACGTAGTATTGAAATTATATCCTCGAGAACGTTATGGGCAAGTGCGTGGTGATATATGTGGCTCAAGTATACTGTTACCCCCTTGTATAAGATCCTACTTACTTCTTCAATTCTTTCAAAAGTTCTCATTATGGATCTCGCTTTGTAAAGTGATAATATCCCTTTTAGGAACTGTCTCAGATCGCTCATTATCCAATCGTACTTATAGTAAGCGCCCCAGAGATCTTTGTCATAGTGATAAGGTATGTACACCAAGAATGGATCGATAACTATCATCCTCTGATATCTTGCAGAATAAGCTCTTATAGGTATTTCATCTGGAAGTCTCTTGAACCTTAGAAGTCCTGTGCTGTTCAAACCTCGAACGAACCTGTTCAAATACTCATCTATTAATCCTTCCTCTTTCAGGCTTATTTCGTATGAAATGGATACTTTTACCTTAGGAATCCACTCCTCAAATGTCACATTGCGCACCTCACAGTGTTATATTATCCTTGGCCAATATGGGTGCGGCTCTGGAAGATTTTCAGGTAATACTTTCTTTCTAATATCCTCTGGCTTTAGTCCAAGTGAGTGAATCCAAACTCCAAGTAATACACTAAGTCCAAGTCTTATCAAATAAATTATTACGTCTTCCATAGTCTTAAAATTTCTACTCTTCTGAAGTCTTTCAAGCTCCTCATAGAGTTCCTCTGGGAGTGTTATCTTAACTTCTTTTCCCATTGCATATCACCTCCTTCGTGGGCTGGAAGCCTCGCCTTCAGGGCGGGGAGGAAAGCCCGCATAAAGTTCTTGATACTTTCTGTCATATTATGCTATAGAGGTACCTCTGACCGTGCCCAATAAACCACGGGCGACCGTGTGGAGGACGCTCCCTGTGGGAACCCTCACCGCTCACGGCAGGGAGGAGGTCAGTTCCAAGGTGGTTGCCCGCGTGCTATATTTGAGCTATGAGTGAAACTTGTGGAGTGCGCGTGGGCTTCCCCTCTCGCGCATCATTATGATCAGCACGTCATTGGGGG
>JAGGXY010000017.1:0-4210 GCA_021162855.1 Methanobacteriota archaeon | reverse complement strand
AGTATCCTCTTATAGGCAGAGGGATCATGGGGATCTCGAGAGGTGGTGGACTAGGTAAGAGTCCGAGAGAGGAGCTCGTTGAGGGCTTCATCGAGATCGTGACAAGCTTCACCGCGAGGATATACGGGAAGAGGAGTCACAAGGCAAAAAAGCTCTTGGAGGTAGTCCTGAATGAGCTCAAGGGCGATTAAGACCAAGCCTGGTGTTTATTTTTTGATGGGTAATGTGAGTTACAGCCGCTGCAAAAGTTACAGCTGACCAGAACGGGAGCTCCAATTCTATTTCAAAAGATCGATGGCAAAATAAAGCAAGCATTGCCCTTAGGACGAGAAGGAGATCAGATAACGAAATAAATACTTAAAACAGTGATTCCTTATGTTATTTTCTTTATTTTTAACTTATGAGTTGATATGAGATTTGTTCGTAAGCCTGCATTTGTTCTTATGTTCATATACTCTTTATTCTGAACATCTTTCAGATGTGAGAAGATTCCAAAGAATTGCTTCTAGCCCTCAATCTGGTTCAAAAATTCAAGGAAAATAATAGGTGTCTAGAGAAAAGCTTAAATATTTTCTATAACAAAATATCAAAATGTGGATTTGTACCGTGTTAACACTAAACTAAAAATCTATGGCAGTTAGTCTGTTGACGAGCTGTAAAAGCCATTTATAGGTGATTAACAAGCGGAAAGGGTATGGGAAGCACAAGGAGTTATGAAATGATGTTTCTGGTCTATAATGTCCATGTCCTGTCGTTTAAGGTGATTATATGGCTGTTGAAAGAGAAAGATGGGCCACTAGATTAGGTCTCATCTTAGCGATGGCTGGAAACGCCATTGGTCTAGGTAACTTCTGGAGATTCCCATACCAACTAGCAAAGAACGGTGGCGGTGCGTTCCTGATACCATATTTCATAGCTCTCTTCTTGCTTGGTATACCACTTATGTGGACAGAGTGGACCATAGGTAGGTACGGCGGTCAGTATGGTCATGGTACTCTAGGACCCACGTTTTATCTAATGAGTAAGAGGGCATTAAGTCCCCGAGGAGCTCTTGTCTTTGGTATAATAGGTGGAATGTTGGCATTTGCAGTAACCAGTTTACTTAATAGCTATTACATACACATTATAGGGTGGACTGCAGCGTACTTTGGATACAGCATTGCTGGATCGTACTATGGTACTGACACTGTAACGTTCTTTGGACAGCATGTTTCAAATCTTAAAGCAGTACTTATATCGTGGCTTGTAAGCCTTGCATTGCTGGGATTTTGTGTTGCCAGAGGAGTAAGCAGGGGTATCGAAAAATGGGCTAGCATAATGATGCCAATACTGTACATTGCAGCTATAATCCTAGTAATAAGAGCATTCACGTTGGGATCTCCAGTGAAGCCTGAGTGGAGCTCTCTTGCAGGATTTAACTACATCTGGAAGCCTGACTTCGAGACATTAAAGAGCAACTTCTTCACAATATCTTTGGCAGCAGCAGGACAGATATTCTTCACGCTGAGCCTTGGAATGGGTATTATACAAAACTATGCAAGTTATCTCAGACCCGAAGATGACATTGTCGCTTCAGGATTTGCTACCACGTCACTTAACGAGTTTGCTGAGGTAATACTTGGAGGTTCAATAGCTATTCCAATAGCCTTCGCATTCCTTGGGCCAAAGGAGGCTATAAAAGGAGGCGTTGGATTAGCATTCATGGCATTGCCAAATGTATTCACACAGATGGGTGCTGCTGGTAGGTTCTTCGGTGCACTATGGTTCCTGCTACTATGGTTTGCAGGATTTACATCTGCCATAGCGATGTATAATTATCTCGTTGCACTACTAGAGGAAGACCTTAACATAAAGAGGCCAATTGGAGCTCTCATAGTATTTATACTGTACTTCCTTCTAGGACTTCCAGTAGCACTTGACCCATCACTGACGTATCTCAGCGAGCTCGATAACTGGGTTGGATCATACATACTCGTGGTGCTAGGATTCTTCGACATCATTGTTGGAGTCTGGCTGTTCATGCCAAAGAGGTACTGGGAGGAGCTCCACAAGGGTGCTTTGATGAAAGTCCCAAGAATTTACTACTGGATCACAGCTGTCATAGCACCAGCGTACATAGCGTTCTTACTCGTCGGTACTACATGGGACTACTACCAGAAGGGTATATTCTCCCAAACGGGTACTTGGATCGTAGGAGCTAGGATTGCGATAATCCTAGTGATGATCATAGGGGCTATCGAGGCGTATCTAGCCATAAAGAGAAAGTACGGCCATAGAGGTGAATAAAAATGGGAGCAATGGAAGGATCTGCAATAGCATTTATGGTTTTCGGTTGGGGCGTTGTGTTCATAATGATGGCTATAGGTCTCTCAAAGGTGTTTAAGGCAGGAATCTACTTCGAGGAGAAGAAAGGGAAAGAACCGTGAGCATATCTCTTTTCATTAATTTTTTTAATTAATTTTCGTATCTTCTTCTAATATTGGTGATATCCTTGGCAGTAAAGAAGCTTCTTATGGAGGCAGCAAGGACTCTTCAAAAGGTAGAAGAGTGTCTCAGCAATCAAGTAGGCGATTATAGACTACTAAGAAAGGTCTCTGAAGCAAGAGAAAACTTCAAGAGGCTTTCATCAGAAGCAACAGTCAATAACGAGAGATTAGCGAAGTTTCTTCTTGGAAAAACAAGAGAGCTCCTAAAAAAGTGCTCTTCATCAGAAGTGGATTATAAAACGTTAAAGGATGATATCGACGCATTGTTGAGATACTCACGGGCAGCCTTCTACGATTTCACCAACAAATGGGAAGAGATCAGAAGAGCATATAGGGCATATATAGCTGGCATGATACCGTACTTCATTGTCAGTGGGTTCTTTGGCATGGCATATGCGATAACAGCACTAATAATATTCTTTCCTGCCATTTTTGGTATTACAGGCGTTAAAAGAAGGAGTTACCTAGGTCTCATGTTGAGTTTATTTGCTATACCAATGCCCCTTGTTGTTGGAGCGATAGCAATCAGATATGGAATCTATGTTATAGAACATCCAGAGGAGATAGCAGGAGTTTCAAATGCCCTAGGAATCAGTCTAAGCGCAGCAAAAATATTAGTGATTATACTCCCTGTATTAGGTGCTATAGAACTCGTACTTCTGCTTATAGCGTTCTACTATCTCTACAAGAATAGACATGCCTTCCTTTAGTATCTCTGTTTCTTTATGTGCTCAATAGCTGTCTTAGGGATCTTTACTATCGTTCTGATTAGCCGCAACTTTTGCAGAGTTCGTAAATCTCGTTGCGGCTGACCTTCCAGCCTCCAGCGAGTGCCTTCATTGGAGGGCTTTCAGGAGTATGCGAGCCCCACATCTTCAGGGCTTTCAAGCGAATGTTCCAGGAGCCTATAATGTCCCTATCTGCGCTAAATCCACATTTCTCGCATTTTAGGATCCTGTGCCCATTCGGGCTTAGCCTCTCCCCACATATCGGGCACAGGGAGGATGTTCTAGCGGGATCAACGAAAACAACCCTTATCCCCCTTTAGTTTAGCCTTGTATTCTATTATCGCTTGGAGTCTCCTGAAACCCCATCGATGGAGTCTTCCATTCACCCCCCTCGAATAATTTACGTCTTCCCTGAGCTCTCTCGAGGTAGAGCTTGAACAAGTGGTCATCGGGCATTATGACATCCTTCTTGAAGACAGGCCTCCCATTGGCTTTCCCTCTGCGCTTTTTCTTACGATAGTTCTTGTAAATGCTTACTGCCATCTGGCACGCGGTATAAATGTAATGAGAGGGGAGTTCTGGATACTTCTCCCTGAAGATCTTGTATGCTTCCTTTTTGAGCCTGTAAAAGCTCGTGATATTATTCTCGTGAGCATAATTTATGAGATAATTCACGATATCCTTGTAAGTGGTGAAGAGCTCTTATGGAGCTCATCTAGGGGACTAAACAAGACAGGTCAAGAATATTACTTAAATGTTTCGCTTGTTGCTATCTATTAAACAACCACTTTGAAAAGCAATGCTTTCTTTACTTAGCGATGTTTTGTAATCTAGTTTCTTCATATCAGAAGACTTTATACTTTACTACCTGTGAGCTACCCCGCACTAAAGTGCGGGGCTTCTCCTGTTCCACCCGCCCTCGCGACGGGGTTTCATGTGGGAGTTTAGGCACGCTCACGAGTGTCCTATTCCATTGGACTCGTTGTCCGATGGGCT
>JAGGXY010000106.1:0-3381 GCA_021162855.1 Methanobacteriota archaeon | reverse complement strand
GGTTAGTGTGATCTCGTGGAATCTTAATCCCAGTCTCTGCTTCTCGAGGAGGATAATCCCGTAGGGGTTGGCATTCATTGGCTTGTCATTGGGAGTTCTTCCCTCGGGATCTCCAACTTTTTTGAATCCCTAATGCCTCGTATTCGAGGGTTCACGCCCCTCTTGGGGTATTAGCAGATTCCTGTAGTGGGGGCCTCCATACTAGCCACAACAATTACACAATCCCTTTATATATTAAACTATCACAAAAACAGCTTAAAACGGCTTCCTTGGAGATCCTCATATTAAGTATCTCCATGAAGTTCTTACCTCATCTGTTTTGGAGTAATTTTTATAAAGAAAAGTCGTCTGAATGAGAGATCGTGGTTGCCCGTGCTTTGTATTTGGAGTATTTCGGAGACTGCGAGCACGGGCTTTCCCCTCTGCACTCCATCTTTATCCGCGGCTTATCGGGAGCGACATTGATCGCCAACACGGGGGCGGCCTTACGGGAGATTAGCATGGTCCTGCCTCTGCTGGCTATTTTGCCGTCATCGAGGCAGTTCACTTAATATTCCTATTCCTCCCCCCTCATTTAAATGTCTCGTTTCCAGGATTACCGAGAATATTATTGTACTTATCTAACGAAATAGTCCATTAAGGATTATTAAATTTTAGTTTAGGAGCAAAGTCTTACTGAACTAAAAAAGAATCTTACTGGGGTAAAGATCTAAGAGTTCTTAGATCCTACAAAATATTTTCAAGAGTTCTTTTTTTGAATTATCTGAGAAATAAATATCGAAGGCCTGGACGTTTATTCATAACAAAATATTATTGTCTTAGGGATATTACCAAAAATTAAATTAGAGGATGTACAAACAATGATATCGTGGTGGTATCATGGACGGGATCTCTAGCTTTTGGGGAGCCCTTCTGTTTTGGTTGCTTATCCTTTATATATTCCTTGCACCGCAGCTCCAGCATAGAGCTCTACAAGTTGCTAGAGCAAGGATATTAGAGAGACTCGCAGACACAAGAGGAAGTACTGTGATAACGCTCATACACAGACAGGAAAGCGTGGGATTCCTGGGAATACCTATTTATAGATATATTTCAGTAGAGGATTCAGAGGAAGTTCTCAGAGCTATTAGAGCAGCCCCAAAGGACAAACCAATAGATCTCATAATACACACTCCTGGAGGTCTTGTGCTTGCAGCTTCTCAGATAGCTATGGCATTGAAGCAGCATCCTGCAGAAACAAGGGTAATAATACCACATTATGCAATGAGTGGTGGAACATTGATAGCATTGGCAGCAGACAAGATAATAATGGATCCAAATGCTGTATTAGGACCTATAGATCCTCAAATAGGAGAATTCCCGGCGCCGAGCATATTGAAGGCTGTTGAGATGAAAGGAAGAGAGAACGTGGATGATAAAACGTTAATTATGTACGATGTAGCCATTAAAGCCATTAATCAAGTTAAGAATCTTGTCTATGAACTTCTTAGGGATAAGCTAGGAGACGTAAAAGCAGAAGAAGTTGCAGAAATATTAACATCCGGGAAGTGGACCCACGACTATCCCATAACAGTTGAGGAAGCTAAGAACCTTGGATTGCCAGTAAGTACGGATGTTCCTCCAGAAGTCTATGAGCTCATGGAATTATATAAACAGCCTGTTCGATATAGACCAGAAAGTGTTGAATTCGTTCCTCCGAGAGTTACGAAAACAAGAGAGCCAAGATAACATTTGTGTTTTTCGTGTAACCTTGGTGTTTTCACCTTTTTTAATTTTAATCAACTCGGAGGAGTATCCACAAGAACAGTAAACTTAAAAAGCATGTGTTGCAAGGTAGAGTATTAAGAACAATTTGTGGTGATAGAATGCAATGTCTTAAAATATTTGCTATAATAATTATCACTCTTGTGGCATTTCCCATGTCCTTGGATCTTATTAGCGCTAATCCTATACCAAGTGTGCCAGCGTATATGAGTCAAGAGTTCATAAATATTACCATAGAGAAGGTCTCAGGCCAAGAAGCCCTCGTTGTGGTTGATGGAGTATATCCAATGTATCTCGCACAGGTAAATGCGTATTTATACTTCCCAATACCGAACGAAGTTCTAAGGAACGGAACAGTAAAGGTCACAATAAACGGAGAGCCTTCAGACCATAAAATCGTTTGGGAAGGGCACTTGAATGATCAGAAGTTTCAGTATGAAAGCATCCTAGGAGTTCTACCAATGGTTGCTTGGAAAGTGCCATTCCAGGGAGAAGCCCTCGTAAGGGTAACATATTCGTATGTACTGAGAGCTGAAGAGAATTTCTTATGGAGCACCTTTAAGACTATATACGCTATGGGGACTGGAAGATATTACATGACATATTCAAAGGAATGTACAGCATCCATTAACATATATGTTGTGGGATTTGAGGGCTATCAACTGAACGTTTTTACATCTCGTCCTTCTAGCATGGGTGGCTCCAAAAGTGTCTTATCTCTTAAAGTAAAAGATCACATGGAGAAATATTATATCGAGAAGAGCGCTTCTTTTGGAGGTCTTATGGACGATCTTATAATAGAACTTAAAAAAGCATTAACTGTGGATGCAAATCCAGGAGATATTGTCTTAGAATCATTTGAGTATAAAAAGGGATACTTCAGAGGCGTTCTGAAGATTGTGCTTCCTTATTTAAGTTATGAGGCTGAGTTACTTGGGGCTGACTATGGGGACAATACAATAAATGTATATATTTCTGTAAAGAAGCCAAAGAACGCCATAGAGGCTCCAACAATTAAAGAAGTCTCAATGAGCTTTGTTGTCCCATGTGAGAGAGATTATATAAATGGCACTCGCCTTAATGTGTTCGTTAATGGGAACATTTATAAAACCATTATTCTCAGCCTGGAGGGGCCAGATACACAACCGGAATTACCGTCGGAAGAGTCTTCCCTTGCGGAATTTGCTATAGTTATAGTGATAACTACTATTGCAGTTGTGATCATTGCTCTGACACTAGGTCCTAGAAAAAAGACGTAGAACTGAAAAATATCACTGAAGATGCTATAGAGAGAAGCAAACTTATAAGATATGGTAAAGTAGGCATAAGAGATGCAAAATCCAGCTATTACAGAAGAAGTCGTTGTTATAATCTTTCTATAGCTTGAAAGTGCTGAAAGTAGACTGCTTGCCTTATCTTTTGATATTCTAAAAACATAATGAGTACCCAAAGAGATATAGTTAGTATGGAGCCCGCCCCACATGCGGGGGTCTGCTAATACCCCAAGAGGGGCGTGAACCCTCGGATGCGAGACATTAGGGATTCAAAAAAGTTGGAGATCCCCGAGGGAAGAACTCCCAATGACAGGCCTATGAATGCCAACCCCTACGGGATTAT
>JAGGXY010000014.1:0-5444 GCA_021162855.1 Methanobacteriota archaeon | reverse complement strand
TTAATCCTCCCAATCCTTGAGGGGGAGTGGGATTACCCTGAATGGGAGCGAGGCCAATGATATGCCCTCGATGAACCCTGAGGGGGCTGAGGTTGATGTGCCCCAAGGCCTACATGGGCATTGATGCCTATGTAGGCTGAACCCCAATACATTAGGCTCCCTTAGGAACCTTTTTTACATAAACCTTTAGGGGTTTCTCATCTATTGCCCACTCGGCGACGTTGTCATAAGACTCCAGAGGGCCTAGTGAGACCTCTTTGGCCCTTGTTTCGTTTGATATGTAGTCTTTATATACCATCGCTGCATTAAGTAACTCTTGAGCACCCTCTAAACCAAGGATTATGTAATCTGAGACGTCATAGCCAGATATCTTTCTCGTTTCTTGAACTCTACGAATGATCTCTCTTGCATATGCTTCCTTTAATAGATCTTCGTCTATACGTGTGAGTAGATAGACTTCTCCTTCTCTTATTTTGCCTCTCTTAACATCTTCTGGAAGGACTTCAACGATTTCTACATGGTCCCTTGTTATTGGTCCATATGGAGTATCATAGCTTCCTTTGGTTTCAAGGGCATTTATGATCTCCTCAGGTCTTTCTTCAAGTATCTTAAGGATTTCTTTGGAATCCTTCCTAAAGGTTCTTCCTATTGTTGACATAATAGGTTTTATGACCTTCCTAGGTCTTCCCCATTCTGGAAGCTCGTAGTGTATTTTCTTAACGTTTGTCACATCTTTCAGGATATCTTCAAGCGGCTTTATTAGGTCAGAGGTTTCTTTACTGACTATTACTGCCATTTCCTTCAGAGGCCATCTGAGCTTTACTTTTGCCTTCTGTCTTAGAGCACTTACTACTTCAGCTATTTCCTTTACAATCTCCATGGCCTTTTCAAGTTTTTCATCCTTATATCCTAACTTTTCTGGCCATTTCTCAGCAGCTACTGATGGAAGCTTCCCTGAGAGGTTCTGATAAATCTCTTCTGCAATATACGGGGCAAAGGGGGCTAGAAGCTTTGAATATGTAAGAAGAACAGTGTATAACGTCCAGTATGCAGCGATCTTGTCAGGGGTATTTTCTTCTACCCATGTGCGATCTCTGATGAGTCTTATGTACCAATGGCTTAGCTCCTCTATCCCGAAGTTTAATAGCTCATTTGCTCCTACGTGGAACAGATCTTTTTCAATTGATTCCGTTACTTTTTCTATCAATGTATCTAATCTTGAGAGTATCCATTTGTCCTCGATCCTGAGTGGAAGGTCTTTAGGATTCACCTCTTCAGGATTAAATTTATCTAGGCTCATGTATAGTGTAGCAAAATGATAAACGCTCCATATAACGCTGAGCTTTCTGTGGGTTTCTTGTATGCCTTTTATGGAAAACTTTTTGTCTTCCCATGCTGCAGATGATAGCACATATAGCCTAAAAGAGTCTGCACCGTACTGTTCAGCGATCTCTACTGGGGATATGAAGTTTCCAAGTGACTTAGACATAGGCCTTCCTTCTTCATCAAGGGCCCACCCATGCATTAGAACTCTTTTATAAGGTGCAATCCCAAAGATGCCAGTAGACACCGCTAGCTGGGAGTAGAACCATCCTCTTATTTGATCATGAGCCTCTGTTATCCACTCAGAGGGCCAATACTTCTCGAAGAATTCTTTGTTATTGCTTGGATACCCCAGTTCTGCCCAGCTACATACAGCAGAATCAAACCACACGTCTAATACGTCAGGCACTCTTTTCATAGTTTTCCCACATACAGGGCACTTGAATGTGATCTCATCTACCCATGGTTTGTGAAGGTTGAAGCCTTCTGGAAGCTCTCCTGCAAGCTTTTCTAGCTCCTTTTTACTGCCTATTACTACAGTGTGACCATTAGGACACTCCCATACTGGAATTGGTGTGCCCCAGAAACGCTGTCTAGATATACACCAGTCTCTAATGTCCTGTAACCAGTTGAGCATCCTAGGATCTTTTGCCCATTTTGGAGTCCATTCAGTTTTCATTAAAGCTTCTATAAGTTTATCTTTTATCTTAGTAACCTTATAGAACCATTGAGTTGTAGCCCTATAAATGATGGGAGTCTTACAACGCCAACAATGTGCATAACTATGTATTATCGTCTCTTCGTGGAGTAATAAGCCCTTCTTTCGTAGATCCTCTATTATATCTTTGTTAGCATCCCATATCTGTTTTCCAGCATATTTCCCTGCATGTTCTGTAAATATGCCCCTTTCATCAACAGGACAGAAGGCTGGCAGCCCATATTTTAATCCAACCTCGAAGTCCTCTTCCCCATGACCGGGAGCTGTGTGAACACATCCAGTCCTCTCAGCCGTTACATGCTCTCCGAGGATTATCCTATAAGCGTTCTTTGGGCCATTCTTATGGTAAGGAACTTCATCAATCAAGGGATGAATATACTCTAACCCTTCTAGCTCCCTTCCTTTGAATGTTTCAATGATTTTCACAATTTCATATCCTGCCCTAGAAGCAACGTCTTCTATAAGGTCCTTTGCAAGGATCCATACTTCCTCATTTGAACCTTTTCTTACTTTAACTCTTGCGTATTCTAAGTCAGGATGAACAGCCACTGCCAAGTTCGCTGGCAGAGTCCATGGAGTAGTCGTCCAAATGACTATGAATTCTTTTTCCCTACCTTTTACTGCAAACTTTACATATATGCTTGGATCCTCTTTGTCTTTATACTCTAGTTCTGCATTAGCGAGTGAAGTCTCACATCTTGGACACCAAGTGACTGTGTACTCTCTCTTTTCTATAAGCCCTTTTTCCCAAAGTTTCTTAAAACTCCACCATTCTGATTCAATATAATCATCCCTGAAAGTAATGTATGGATTTTCCCAGTCCATCCAAACTCCCATTCTCTTGAACTCTGATGTCATTATCCTGAGGTGTTCTGTAGCAAATTCTTTACACTTTTCAACGAACTTATCCACCCCGAGTCTGTAAATCTCAGCTTTTCTTTTTATTCCCAGCGTAGATTCAACTTTGACCTCTATTGGAAGACCATGAGTGTCATATCCTGGCTTATCGAAGACGTTATATCCTTTCATTCTTAGATACCTAAGCTTCAAGTCCTTCAGAACTTTGTTCCAAGAAGTTCCAGGATGAATATATCCAGACGTATATGGAGGACCATCAACAAAGAAATAGATAGGTTTATCCCTTAAAAGCTCTTTTGTCTTTTCATATGCTTTCGTTTCTTCCCAGAATTTCATTATCTTATGCTCAAGCTCTTTGGGCTTATATCTTTTGTCCACTGGATGAACCACTTATATCACCCCTTATACCTTTTGGACTAGGCCACTAATATTGTGTCCTAGGAAATTTAGTGAGACAATCATCACATCAACGAAAGCTAGGATGTTGCTTAAGGTAAGAGCTCATTATGATTTTTCGTGGAACTCTTAGACGTCAAGTGGTCTATGATGGCATATATTACTTCTTAATATTTGTGATGAAGATTTTTAGATTGATACAAAATTTTTTCGGTTTGAATCACTTCCTTGGTTAAACAATACCATATATTATTTAACTTTTAGAGGATTAGAGAGAAACTTTCATCATTGATTTCGGAGGGTCTCAACATCGGTGATAGTAATGAAAAGTAACGTGAAGATATACGTTTTGAGGTTAGGGCACAGGCCTGATAGGGACAAGCGAATAACAACACATGTTGCATTAGTGGCTCGAGCTTTTGGAGCTAATGGAATATATATAACAACAAAAGACGAGTCAATTGAAGAAAGTGTAAAGAAAGTTGTTGAGAAGTGGGGTGGATCATTTGATATAATTACTGGTATTCCTACAAAAAAAGTAATAAAGGAGTGGAAGAATAGTGGAGGAGTAATAGTTCATCTTACAATGTATGGTATTCCCTTGGATGATGCCCTCAAGAGAATTCCCAAAGATAAAGACTTGCTATTAATAGTTGGTGCGGAGAAGGTTCCTAGGCACATTTACGAGGCTGCAGATTACAATGTGTCTGTTGGAAACCAACCTCATTCAGAAGTAGCAGCTCTTGCAGTGTTTTTAGATAGATATTTCGGGGGAAGAGAACTTTATAGGGAGTTTCAGAATGCAAAACTTAAGATAATTCCACAGGAAAGAGGAAAAAAGGTGATACGCCTTGACAAAACTGAGCGTAATTGTCACAACGTATAATGAAGAGAAGAACATCAGGGATCTTATGGACAGCTTGATAGTCCAAGAGGATATATATGAGATTATAGTAGTGGACTCGAAAAGCACAGATAGGACGCCAGAAATCCTAAAAGAGTATGAGGAAGCATTTGGAGATAAGGTTCATATCTATATGAAAAGATCGTCAAGGGGGGAAGGAAGAAATTACGGGGTTCAAAAGTCTTCTGGAGATTATGTTGCATTTATAGATGCAGATTGTATAGCTAACCCCTTTTGGGCTAGGAAACTAGTTGAGGATGCTGAAAAAGGGCATAAAATCGTTGCTGGGAGAGTAATAAACATAGGCTATAGGCCATTTGAAGAACTTGAGAGGGTAGAACTATACGTTAGGGGCTATGATGTCACATGTCCAAGTAATAACCTGATGTATGAAAAAGAGCTGTTCATGTCCTTAGGAGGATTTGATCCTTGGTTTATTACAGCCGAGGACATAGACTTGAACTACAGGGCTGTCAAAAGTGGTGCAGAGATACACTACGATCCTGAGGCTATAGTGTATCATAGAACAAGAGACAGTGTTATAGCGTTTCTTAAGCAGGCTTTTTGGAACGGTTTTGGAAGAAAACAACTCACACTAAAGCATGGAAGTTTATGGTCCCATTATTCACTTAAGAAAATGTTTAACACACAGATATCATTTTGGGGAGTTGTGAGGCTTTCCGTTGCTTTGTTAGGATATGTTGCTTGTATGATAAAATGGAAGGAATATCCTGGAAAAATTTCTGTTGTTGAAGATCGCTAGTTAAGACCCACTCCTCGTAAATTTAATTTACAGAATGTCACTAAGAAAGCCCCCACCCTTTAGGGCAGGGATGAATTAGGGGGGTTTTAGGCTCAGCCACCACTCAGCAGATCATTAGGAAGAATGATGAATCTTGGAGAAGCTTCTTCTCCTTGTTAAGGCTAAAGAAGCAGGGTAAGCTTCCTTCTCACGTTCGTAAGGTTTCTTTACCTCGTTATTGGAAGGATAGGCTGTTAAATAAGCGAAAACTCATGAAGAGGATTAGCGAGACAGCATCCATGTTAAACGCGGCAATAGTTATTGAAGATCTCGGCAAATTCTCCAACCAGAGGGTTGCAAGGAGAACAAGGAATAAGAAGCAGAGGAACAAGCTATACAACATATCCGCGAGGAGATTCCTCCTTTACCTTGAGGAAAAGGCCAAGGAGTATGTCATTCCAGTTGTGAGGGTAGATCCCGCTTACTCCTCATCCCCCTACCCC
>JAGGXY010000092.1:0-6339 GCA_021162855.1 Methanobacteriota archaeon | reverse complement strand
TGGGAGGAGTCCTCCAGGATAACCCTCACCCACTATCCTTGAGGTCACGCTCCATTTTTAAGTATTTTGCTCCTAAATGAGCACAAATACCCACAAGCACTCACAAGAACAAAAACAATTTCATAGGTAATATAAAAAGTTAATGATGAGAGATAAGATCATCAGACCACGCATTCCTTTAAGGAAAATATTCTGAAACAGAGAGGATCTACTTTTTCGTCGTTATCACTCCAAGCCTACTTATCTCATCCTTGTATGCTCTTTTTAGGAGTTCTATCTTATTGTAGTCCTCTACGAACTTCTCCGGTGATATCTCACCATTTTTGAGTGCTTCTACTAATTTCTCCAATTCCTTAGAAAGCTCTTCTAGTCTACTTTCAAGAAACGCCCTTATAGAGTATTCGTGACTTGTCTCTTCGAGGGGTCTTGAAAAGCCATAGCTTATGCTCGTCGGAGAGTATTCCCCTTTTATCACCCCATCCTCCAAGAGTACTATGCGTTCGGTCATCCTTGCAATCCTTGGATCATGCGTCGTTATTATGATAGTCTTTCCTGCCATCTTTTGTTCAAGTAGTAGCTTTACTATGTTTTCAGCGTTTATTATGTCAAGTTCTCCCGTAGGCTCGTCAGCAACTATTATCTTTGGATCATTTGCCAGTGCTATTGCTACAGCAACTCTCTGTTGTTCTCCTCCGGAGAGCTCTTCGGGATATCTATGTTCTTTTCCTTCCAAACCGACATGTCTTAATAGATTCATTGCGACTTTCTCGGCGTTTTTTAAGGTATCCCCTAAGATTAATCTGGGCAGCATAACGTTTTCTAATGCAGTAAGTGTTGGCACCAGGTTAAAGTTCTGAAATATATATCCTATGTTCTTCCTTCTAAATTCCAGAAGCTCTTCAGGACCCATCTTTGTAAGGTTAAGACTGTTGACACGAACTTCTCCAGCAGATGGAGTGTCCACTCCAGAGATTATGTTCATCATCGTGGTCTTTCCTGATCCAGAGGGTCCCATGATACAGAGAACCTCGGACTCTTTTACCTTTAAATTTATGCCCCTAAGAGCTATAACGTTACCAGCAGGTGACTCGTAGACCTTATAAACATCTTTGAGCACGATGACATCCCTCATATGCTCACCCTCCTCATAGCCTTTGGTAGCTTTTCAGAGAGGACGTATAATAGGGCAAATAAGGGACCTACAAGTAGGATTACATAGTATCCTATCATGAGAAACGTTGAGGCATTGAACTGTGGAACAACATGGATACTTCTTTCAAATCCTGCCATGGTTCCTGCATCAAATGTGAGGTATAGTAACGTTCCTGTTATCATAGATATGAGAAGGGCAATGACATAAATTACGAAATAAACCCCGTACACAATTCCAAGTATGCCTCTAAGACTGACGCCTCTTGCCCTTAAGATTGTGATCTCCTCTCTCATCTCAAGTATAAACCAGTTTACATATGCGTAGAGTCCTATAAGACCCATTAAGAATACAATCACTAAGACAGATCTCATGGAAGAGGAAAGGGCCATTGTAGCAGCTTGAATAGCCATAGTAGTCTCTGAGGGAATCATAACTTGAGATACAAACGCTTTTTCAAGGGCTACTTTGATACCACTACTGAAAAGACTCAGACCAAGAACATACGACGAAACAAGACTAAGCACATAGAGCATAGACTTCGATTCCAGAAGAACCTTCCGAGCGCCTCTTATGCTTAGATACCATATAGGCCTCTTAGTATTCTGAACTGATTTGTCAAGTCTGTTCATGAGAGGATCCGTAGCCATTACGAGGACCTTTCCAAGGCCTGTGGGGATAATGAACGGTGCTATGTATATAAATATAGACGAGAGGGCATACACGATCACGAAAAGCGCAACGAGTACGAGGTTGTTCAACTTATTGATAACATCTTCAGGTTTTATTCTCAGAGCATGGAGTGTAAGTGCTAACATCGTAAAAGCAAGCACGACATATGATCCTACTCCCATTTTGAGATCACTTGTCGATATCTTAAAGTTATGACGTCTTAGGTCATTTATGTTCAGCCTTTGAAAGGCCTTCTTAAGACCTCTTATAGAAAAGTATGTGACAAGGATCATTAGCACGTATGGCATTACAAAAAACATGTAGTTCAATCTACTTCCCAAGAAATATTCAAAAAGTATCCCAAGGGACATCCCTAAGAACTTGGGTACGACAAGTATAGAAAGTAAGATGCCTGCAGAAACTCCAATGATACCAAGGACTACTAGATACGTGTATAGTATTCTTAAGCTTGTTTTCTTATCCATTCCTCTCGAGAACATTGTATAAAGCCAAAATCTAGCTCTATTAACCATCCCCTCTAATATGAACATAGAGAGTGATAGGAGAACAAGTACTACTATTATCGAGTAGTATATTAATGAATACGTGGATCCTATTGTGGATGCGAGAACCACAACAGAATATTGATTTACAGCCCCCGAAATGGCGTAATCATCTACTCTCATAAGGGCTATGTAGTTCCCAGGCTCTATGACTCTATTAATAACAAAGTTGTCCTTGTTGTCTTTGAGGCATATAATGCCAAGGTTCTCAGAGACTCCAGCCAAATAGGACTCCACCGAGATGAACACGTCGTTGACGCTCTGTTTAAGATTCTCCCTGAACTTATTGACGTTATATGATCTCAGTGCTATTAGTTGATCGTTCAAAAGAAAGATCACGTACTGAAGGGGCTCCCATGTGATCATAAAGTACGTATCCTTGAAGAGGTTTCCACCAGTGTCTTCTTTTAAGAACTTTGGCCCTTCAAGGAGTTCTTGACAAAATCCCTTGAAATCAGAGGTGTTTAGAACTATCACAGCAGAATAAAGAGTATTCCAAATTATTTGTTCTTTCATATATGAAAGATCTCCATTAAGTATCTTGTTGAGGAGTTTTATGGTGAACACATTCGTTATCATATCCACGTTCGTCGTTCTTATCGTGGTGTTCCTATTTTCTATGGTTATCTGAAGCCTCTCAAGAGCATTCTTCACTTCCGTGTCAAGCGTTTCAAGTCCTTTAGAGATAGGTTCTAGCAAGAGCCTCGTGGGCATTATGGCATCGAGGGTTTCCAGAAGCCGTTCAGTGAGATTAGCACTGAGGTTCCTAGGTGATAATGTTTCTTCATAATTCGCATATGTTGTCAGTCCAAAGGGGTATGCAAGGATCAGATCGTTTTCATTTGCAAAGTCCTTGATCTCGTATAAGTACTCGTTGTAAATCTCGTTGTCAAAGGACACACTTACTCCTGTTTCGTTCACGTGTATACTAACCATTGACTTCAGGACATCATATTTCGGGTAAGCATATGCAATGATGTTCTTATAAGAGGGCTCTCGGTAGAAGTAAATGTGCATTGAACCACTATTTATGGAATGCCCAAGACCAAGATTCTGGGCCGTCTTCTCATCCACTATGATAATGCTTACTGGAAGTACCACAAAGCCCTTTTCTAGTGTCCTATGAAGAAAAACATAACCAACACCTGCACTTTTGATGAGTAGACTTTTCACCCCATGATTTTCTAAGGCATTGAGAACTGTATGGACCTTATCCCGGTCAATGAAGGTCACGTTATCAGATCTTCCCCATACTGTGAAGATGAACTCTGAATTGTAACGGAGTATCTCTTCTAGAGCAGTGTTCAAAAGGCTATCCTCGCTGAAGTATCCATGAGCTTCAAGTAAAAATCTTGCGTTGAACTTTTGCTTAAAAGTTTCTGGAGTCTCTTCTCCTCTGACAGACATCATTTCGGCCCAGACGTATGGATAATTTGTCCTAATTACGGACTCCGACATAGATGCGAATGATGACATGAGTAGCTGAGGTACTACAGTTAGTACAGATCCAACTGCAAGGAACGCTAAGAATATCGCAAGTGTACTTTGATAATCCCTTAAGAACGCCTTCAGCATCTTGGTTAGGATCATAAGCATCCCCATGAGGATAATCCATGAGATATCAAAAGCGTTATAATCCTAAATAAAAACTAAGCATGTGCACGAAACATAATATATATGACCATAAGTTTTGAATATTTTTAGTGGAAACTTTGAGCGTGTATGTGCTCTCGCAGATGATAAATTCACAGGGGTGTTAACTTGTGAAGAAAATCATGCCATCAGATAGAGCTCGCTCCTTGGAGTACGCTATAAGGGATGTGGTAATACCTGCGAGAGAACTTGAGAAGAAGGGGATAAAAGTCATAAAATTAAACATAGGAGATCCTGTGAAGTTCGACTTCGACGCTCCTGAACACGCTAAGGAGGCCTATTGTAAAGCAATAAGAGATGGTCACAACTATTATAGTGACTCAGAGGGTATACCGGAACTCAGAGAAGCCATAGTGGAAAGGGAGAGAAAGAAAAACAATGTGGGCATATCCGCCGAAGATGTTTTTGTCACAGCTGCAGTTACAGAGGCACTGCAGATAACCATAGGAGCGCTTACAAATCCTGGAGATCAAATACTTGTTCCAGGACCATCGTATCCGCCTTACATAAGCTTCACGAGGTTCTTGCTTGCAGAACCTGTGGAGTACAGAACGATAGAGGAAGAAGGGTGGGTCCCAGATACCGACGACATGAGAAAGAAGATAACAGAGAAAACAAGGGCTATAGTAGTGATAAATCCAAACAATCCAACAGGAGCACTCTATGATGAGAAAACACTTAAAGAAATACTTGATATTGCAGGGGAACATGAGATACCTGTGATAAGCGATGAAATATATGATATGATAACGTACGAAAAGAAGCATGTGAGTCCTGGCTCTCTTACAAAAGACGTCCCTGTAATAGTGTTCAACGGTATGTCAAAGGTCTACTTTGCCACAGGATGGAGACTGGGTTACATGTACTTCGTCGATCCAGAAAACGTTCTAGAGGACTTGAAGGATGCCATAGGAAGGCTCTTAAGGGTAAGACTTTGTCCAAGCACTCCCGCACAGTTCGCTGCACTAGAAGCTCTGAGAGGACCCATGGACTATCTGGAGAAATATTTGGAAAAGCTTAGGTGTCGTAGGGATCTCATATACAAGAGGCTTAGTGAGATGGATCACGTGTCCGTTCAGAAACCAGAAGGAGCGTTTTACATATTCCCCAAAGTTGAAATAGAAAAAGGTCCATGGAAAGATGACAAGGAATTCGTTTTGGATTTCCTTAAGAGTAAGTACGTCCTTGTTGTACATGGCTCTGGTTTCGGCAGATATGGAGCAGGACACTTTAGGGCAGTGTATCTTCCAGAAGAACATATCATAGAAGAGGCAATGAACAGGCTTGAGGAATTCCTAAAGGAGAGGCTAAAGGAGTGACCGTGGTTTCTCATTTCAGTACTTTTCCTGTCTTAGAATACCAAAGATAAAGGTCGAGCTCAGCAGGGGTGATTCCAAGATCCCTAGAAAGTTTCTTCAGTATTCCTTCAATCTCTAAATATTTTCTCTTCGTTAAGTTCTTTGGAACATTGTCTATAAGACCATGATCCTTAAGGATCCTAAGGATGTGCCTATCCACTATTGCAAGATTCTTAGCACCAATATTACGAAGGAAGTGACTTGCTTCCTTCATCCCAATCCCTTTGATGTTCTTGACGAGCCATTCTCTGGCCTTTTCTTCAGGAAGACTAGACACAATCGTCTTCAGATCTCTCGCGTATCTCCTAGCTTCTATTATATACCTTGTTCTCACTCTAGAATATCTGTGACCTAGCTCCGCAAGACGTCTTGAGAGTTCCTCTTCAGGTAGTTTCAGAAATCCCTCTGCTCCAAGCTCTTTTTGTATTTTAATACCAAGCTCTGCACTTGAATTTGCGGTTAGTATGCAAAAGCAGAGTTCACTAAAGATCTTATCCCACGAAGCGTTTTTCATCTCTCCGAATTCTTTTATCCGCTTTCTTATTGCGTTCCTTAATCTTTCATCTTTCATGAGGTCTTCCACTAATTTTAGTAAACTTTCGTAAGACATAAGTTACCTCCTTTAGAAGATCCCTAGGAGAACCCTTAGGAGAAATTTATTGAGTGATGTGGATTTAAACGTATTGCTAGATAATTAAAGAATACTTTATATACTTTCATCGACAAAGTATTAAGTATTAAACCCACGCAAATGTTTGGGTGATGATGCATGACAGGGGATTCTAAAGGGAGGAAGAGTCTCTGGAGGGCATACATAGAGTTTCCAGTCATATATAAAATATTAATTGCCCTTATTCTTGGTGCCATCGTCGGTGCAATTGTGGGCCCTAAGATAGCAGTAATAAAGCCCATTGGAGATCTCTTCATAAGATTACTTAAGATG
>JAGGXY010000090.1:0-4090 GCA_021162855.1 Methanobacteriota archaeon | reverse complement strand
CCTCTCCGCCTTGCGAACAGGTTGTGTTTAAAGGGTGCTGGCACACCCCGCGTATATCCAATGAGGAGCGAGGCCGAGGACATACGCAAACCTCCCCGCAAAGAATCCTCGCACTTTAGTGCGGGGAGGAGGTCAATTTCAGTAGTCTTGATGTGGTGCCCACGTGTTATATTCTAGTAACGAGGGAGACTTGTGAAGTGCACGCGGGCTTTTCCCTTCCACGCCTCATCATGATCAGCGCTTCATGGGGATTGTCTTACGTGGGATGAGCATTATTCTCGCTTCTTCTGGCCATTCTGCTGTCATCAAGGCGACTCATCTAACTATTTCTCTCCTTCCTTCATTTAAATGTTTCTATGAGAAAATACTATTATACTTATCTAACGAAATAGTCTCCTTCATTGTATAAGTCGTTCTTCTATACCTATCAAAGCCTATATACATCTATTAAATGTTTAGCAGTCTCTCATGGCTAAATAATTAATTGTCTTCACACTCTAAAAAGAAGCATTCCAATTAGAGAGATAAATACGTATAAAAGGATAAATATAGAAATGAAGTTCATCAATATTCATTTTAGAACGTGAGAGAAATCGAAAAACTACTGTGGTGCGGGCGCCGGGATTCGAACCCGGGCAACGGGCTTGGGGGGCCCGTGTCCTACCAGCTAGACTACGCCCGCGTCATCTTCAAAAAATAAAATGTATTATTCCTTTTTAGCTTAACGACAATATGTAGTCTCGATATATGGTTCTTATGAAGAAATATTTATAATCATTTCTATAAGTAAAATTTAAACGATTATCTTCGCTAAGCCCATGTGGTATATCCTAGTGGTGTTTCTAAATGTCATCTGGGAATTTACACCTACTTTCAGAAATGCTCAAAAGGGAAGGATGGGACCTTGTTAGTATAGAAAGTCTTAGAGGTACACTGTTTGATATAATAGCTAAAAAATATGATAAAATACTTTTGATAAAATGTGTAAGTAATGTCGATAGCATAAAAAGAGATATAGCAGAAGATTTAATTTCCATAGCAAGGGTTTTAAACGCTACTCCAATAATAATTGCAGAATATTCCCTCTATGGTCCTCTTCTCGATGGTGTCATCTACAGCAGGTATAGTATCCCTGTTCTCACTATAAAAACGTTTATTAGATACATATGTGGAAAGAAGCCCATCGCATATTCAGGTAGGGGGGGAATATATGTAAAAATAAATAGTGAAAAACTTAGGGAGTTAAGAACCTCAAAAGGCTATTCTCTTGGAAACATTGCATATTATTGCAATGTTAGCAGAAAAGCAATAATAGAATATGAAAAAGGCATGGATGCAGAGCTTTCAGTTGCAAGAAAACTAAGAGAACTTTTTGGAGATGATATATTCTCAGAAATAGACATTATTAAAGAGTGGAACAGGATTTCAAAATCCGTAGAGCCAAAAGAAGGCGTTGAAAGCGTTGTAGGACAAAAGCTCTGTTCAATAGGTCTAAAGGTTATAGAATCTAAGAGAGACCCTGTAAACATAGTAACTTTGGACAAAGAAGAATCCAGAGACATAAGTCTTGTTGGTAAAATCGAAAAAGGCAGAAGCTATGATCAAGCAGCGCAGATTCTAAAGGCAATATCCAGCTTCATAAACTTCCATGCTGTTATCTTCGTAAAAAAGATAACGTATAAGCAGTTCTTAGGTGGCGTTCGTGTGATAAACATAAAAGAACTCATGCAGGTGAAGGACATAGATCAATTGTTGAGACTTTTAAAAATATAATTAAAAATATTAGTTATGAATTATTGTGCTTTTAGTACCAAAGAGACTTATTTCTCTATGATTTATGGCTATGGTACTTGCGAAATGTTTTTATAGAAGTGCTTCTTTATTTTTAGTGAAATACGATGCAGAGAGCTTAGGGTCTTGTAAGTATGCTAGCTAGGTACTAAAACTAGCTGTCCTTTCATGGGAGGGGTTTGAGACGTATTATATACCACAGAACCAAGGTGATGGAGCTATGCTTGCGGGACAGCCAATATTGATTTTGAAAGAGGGTACTAGGAGAGAGCGCGGAAGAGAGGCCATGGAAAATAACATTTCAGCTGCTGTTGCCATTGCAGACGCCGTAAAAACAACACTAGGTCCAAAGGGAATGGACAAGATGCTTGTGGATTCCATGGGTGACGTGGTTATTACAAACGATGGTGTGACTATTCTCAAGGAGATTGACGTAGAGCACCCGGCTGCTAAGATGATGGTTGAGGTAGCAAAGACCCAAGATGAGGCTGTAGGAGATGGCACCACAACTGCAGTAGTCCTAGCAGGGGAGCTTCTTAAGAATGCTAAATCACTTCTTGACCAGAAGATACATGCAGTAACCATTATCGAAGGTTACAAGATGGCCTCTGACAAGGCACTGGAGTTCCTAGATGAGATCGCTACTCCAATAAGCAAAGACGACATACAAATGTTAAAGAAGATTGCAATGACTGCAATGACCGGTAAACAATCAGCACCGTACAGAGAATACCTTGCGGAGCTTGCCGTTAAGGCAGTGCTTTCAATAGTTGAAGAAGTAGATGGCAAGATTGTTGCAGATATCGACAACGTGAAGGTCGAGAAGAAGGTAGGAGGAAGTGTTAAGGACACGGAGTTCATAGATGGTATTGTAATTGACAAAGAACGTGTGCACCCAGGAATGCCAAAGGTTGTTAAGAATGCTAAGATAGCACTAATTAACGCTCCACTAGAGGTTAAGAAGACGGAGTTTGATGCTGAGATTCAGATCACAGATCCAGAGCAGATTAAGAAGTTCCTAGAGAGCGAGGAGACGCTTATAAGAGACATGGTCGAGAAGATAAAGGCTGTTGGTGCTAACGTTGTGTTCTGTCAGAAAGGAATTGACGACCTTGCACAGCACTACCTTGCAAAGGCTGGCATATATGCAGTAAGACGTGTTAAGAAGTCCGACATGGAGAAGCTTGCAAAGGCCACAGGTGCTAGAATAGTAACCAAGCTTGAAGATCTTTTACCAGAGGATCTCGGTGAGGCAGAGCTTGTAGAAGAGCGCAAGATCGGAGAAGACAATATGACATTCGTCATTGGTGCTAAGAACAAGAAGGCAGTATCAATACTCATACGTGGTGGTACTGAACACGTGGTTGACGAAATCGAAAGGTCAATGCATGATGCACTTAGTGTTGTTGCAGCAGCCATAGAAGACCAGAAGATTACACCAGGAGGAGGAGCCACGGCAGTCGAGCTCGCAATGAAGCTCCGTGACTATGCTGCAAGCATTGGTGGCAGAGAGCAGATGGCAATAGAGGCGTTTGCAGATGCTTTAGAGTCAATACCAAAGATCTTAGCACTCAATGGAGGACTCGACCCAATTGATGTCCTCATCAAACTAAGGACTCTACATAAAGAGGGCAAGAAGACGTACGGAGTCAGCTTCAAGAGCGAAGATGGTGTTGGTGACATGTTCGAGGAGGGTGTCATTGAGCCACTTAGAGTTTCAAGACAGGAGATCGTCAGCGCTGTTGAGGCGGCAACAATGATCCTCAGGATTGACGATGTCATTGCAGCAAAGCCTCTAGAGAAGGGCAAGGAAGGCAAAGAAGGAAAAGAAGGTTTAGAAACAGAAAGTGAGGGCCCATCTTCTGAGTTCTGATTTCCTTAACTACTCTTTTTAAATTTTATTTTGTTTCTGCTTTTTTCAAATGTTACACCTTCTGTTCAAATTCTCCTGATTTAAGTTTTCGGAGTAGAGTAATAACAATAGTCCCAGTGCTTAATGTTCACTAGCTTGTTAAGTGTTTTCTATATGTCCGTTTAGTTTTTAACATCGATGTCAGTTACAATAACATGTCGAAGAAAGCCTCACCGTTTACCTCATCCGTGGCTTCATGTAGCAGACTGTATCATTTTGTATCTGCCACGGGTGGGTTTATCACGGCGATGCCCTAACCTCCTCACCGCAGTCCGTTTTGGACTGTGGGTCTCGGGGATTGGGGCCAACTAATATTACATACGAGAGTAAATGTTTATAAGCTCTAAGGGGATACAATAAAAAGACACACTACAATACGAAAAGTAT
>JAGGXY010000079.1:0-2728 GCA_021162855.1 Methanobacteriota archaeon | reverse complement strand
CCTCAGGTAGAGGTTTCATCATAGACAGAGCTCTTGAGACGGAGCTGTCATAAGGTATCTCCCCTATAATCTCTATTCCATAATCATGCGCCCACCTCTTAATTAAGCTCGTTTTAGTCATTCCCACTTTATTAACTATAAGAGACGACCTTATTCTGAAGTGCTCCGCTACCCTATACGCTCTGATAACATCATGAAGACTCGTTGGGGTGTCCTCAGCAATTAGAAACACATATTTAGCACCCGTTATGGAGGCTATTACCTGACACCCAATACCTGCAGCTGCGTCTATTAACACGTATTTTATCCCTTGCTCTGTGGCTATCTCATTAGCCCAAAGCCTCTCTATTGTTACTAGTTTTCCAGAGTTTGGCCTTCCTACATCCAACTGTGCTGATATAAGTTTGAATTCATATTTAGTGTCATAGAGCATGATATCCCCTGTTTTCGTAGTCTTCATGTCTATTGCATTTACAGGACAGAAATAGGCACATACACCACACCCTTCACATGTCATGGGATCTATAATGTATTTTCCCTCAATTACGTCTATTGATTTGTATGGGCACCTTTGATAGCATATACCACATTTCACGCACTTGTTCTCATCAATAAACGCTACTTTAGAGTCTTTGATCTCTCTAATTGCTATAGGTTTATCCACTCCAAATATAATGTGCAAATTTGGAGCATCTGCATCAGCATCTACAGCTATAAAGTCTAAATCTTTCCGAAGATAATACATGACAGAGGACGCCACTGTACTCTTTCCCACACCTCCCTTGCCCCCAGCGAACGTTATATGTATGCTCATAGTAATCCCTCCTTGATCATATTTGCTATCTCATTTAACATCTTAGCCTCTTCTGAGTTTGGATATATTAGAACTAGGGGGATGCCTCTTACGTAGGATTCTATTATCTTCTCACTATATGGTATCCTTCCCAAAATCTCTGCATTATGCTCCTTGGAAATCCTTAAGATCTCTTCTTCTGAACCTATTCCAGCACGATTTATTATCACATAGCTCCTTATGGAAAGCCTGTCAAGAAGCATCAGTATAAGATTCAGATCATGAGCTCCCAAGGGTGTGGGTTCCGTGACTGCTATTGCGAACTCACACCCCTTTAATGCTGCTGCAACGGAGTTACTAGTTCCTGCAGAAGTATCCACAATGAGATATTTTGCATTCGTCCTCATGTGTTCTTGAAGAGCTCTCTCCTTCGCTGCTAGGACTATGGGATAAGCTCTTTCTTCACCTTCAACGAGTTTTCCTGTGACCAATGTCAGGTTTTCATTTATACTGCTGGAATATGTATAACCTATTATCCTGAACCTTCTTTTGATGGCACCATATTTGCACTCATAGAAACATAGCCCACAGCCGCTACATATCTTGTCAAAGACTACTGGATGTTTTCCTTTTACAATTACTATTGCATTTTCTGGGCATATTTGAGTACACCTCATGCAGTAAGTGCATTTTTCTTTGATTATATCTGGGTATACTGTCATCACGGGTACCTCTTTAGTGAGCTCTGTGCTCAAGAGTATGAAATCGTTAGGCTCTTCAACGTCTGCGTCTAGCAGTATTGTCTTGTCATGCTTACTTAAAAGGACTGCGATATTCGTGGCAATAGTGCTCTTACCAGTCCCTCCCTTCCCCCCTGTGATTGCGAACATCATATCTACCACTTGTACATATAACAATGTTATGCATGAAAATATAATCATAATTTTAAAACCGTTTTTAAGCATAGATGTTCAAAGATATATGAATGCCCACCCGCTGGGCGTGATATCATGGGGCTCAAAGCCATATTCTTCGATGTCGATGAGACGTTAGTCTATTATGACATAGAAAATCTAGAAGAAAAGCTCAGGGAGATCATACAAGATGTCATAGAATACTTTAACCTTAAGATATCCTTCGAGGATTTTCAAAGAATGGTAAGGTTCGAGGTTCCAAGAACATATGTTGAAAACTTTGGAGTAGATCCCTTAGAATTCTGGAGAAAAATCGATGAAAATATATTGTCATTTAGAAAGAAATTGGCAAGCCTTGGACTGATAAAGGCTTTTCCAGACACCGAGGTTCTAAGAAATATAAAACTCCCAATGGCAGCAATATCAAATGCATCTACTGAGGCAGCAGAGTTCGTTCTTGAGGTGACAGGTCTTAAGAAGTATTTTAAGATAGTTCAAGGAAAAGACTATAGGAACATAAATGGATGCAAACCGAACCCCTATCTTATTCTTAAAGTTTCAAGGGCACTTAATGTGAACCCCAAGGATGTCATGATGGTTGGAGATAGTGAGTTAGATGTGCTTGCAGCGAAAAGAGCAAATGCTATTGCTGTTCACGTAAGACGATTTGACAAGGACGTAAATGGGGCTGATATTGTAATTAACAACTTATATGAGCTTCTTGATGTAATATCCTGCTGGAAATAAGCATTTTAACAAAACCCTATCGAGGGTTCATCGTTTATGATAAAAGCGACACGAGGTTAGGATATAAAAATAGATAATAAATTGACCTTCTCCCCGCATTGAAGTGCAAGGCCTTCTTGGCGACATTTTGTAAAGTTAGGGAAAAGTTGTTCTCCAATATGTTTTGTCAGGACTAAATATTACTTGTATTCGTGACGATTTTTGGATATACTGTGATAAGGCTTTTTAGGGTCTCATAAACGCGCGGGACTACTCCATTCGGCCTAGAGGCTAG
>JAGGXY010000091.1:0-5173 GCA_021162855.1 Methanobacteriota archaeon | reverse complement strand
TTGCACCCCATCCGCGGCCACGGCCGAACCAGCCAAAGCCATACGGGCCTGGACCAAACCAGCCCCAACCTCTACCTCTTCCTCTCCAACCAAATCCTCCCCATGGTCCCCAAGGTCCTGGCATTTCAATCACCTCTCCTACAACTCTCTAAGTCTCTTAATCCTTTCTTCTATTTCTTTCAGCATCTCTTTGAGGAACTTAATCTGTTCTTCAAGAATCCTCTTTTGGAATTCCAAGTATTGTATTTCGATTTCCCTTTCAGGCCCTACAGGTCCCATCCATGGCGACGTCCACGACCACGGCCCTTGCCACGGCCACCTCTGAAAAAAGCCTCTGCCTGGGCCCCATCCTCTGCCGAATCCGCCGCCAAGTCCTGGATCAAATCCGGGCATAGGAACTCCAGGGGCTGATGGTATCTCGAATCTCTGATAATCTCCGCTCTTGATGCGCTCTATGGCATTTTTTATAGGAATCCCTTCCATTGTGATCATTTCAATTCCCATTTGAGCCAAGACCATGCTTGCATTTGGTCCAAAGTTTCCTGCAACTACGTGTGTAACCCCATGCTCTGCTATGAATTGCGCGGCCTGAATTCCTGCTCCCCCGGGTAGTTGTGCCGCTGGGTTTTGTACGGTAGTTACGTTCTTTACTTCCCCATTCTCAAGCTCTACGATCGTGAACACACGGGCCCTCCCAAAGGTTGGTGATACAGTGTCATCAAGTCCTCCTGATCCTGAGGAGGCAAATGCTATTTTCATTCGCATGAACATCACCACGTTACTATATATAACAATGTTACATATACAACTACAATATATAAAGGTTTCGACACAGAAGTGAGCACAGTCTTCGCTCGCATTTCTCACAGCAGGTCAAGAAACCTTTAAATTATAGCATTGGATAAATAGTAGCTTGAGGGAAGATGTGCTCACCAGTAAATTCATAAGGGATTACCCCTAGTTCCGAAGATCTTGACTCTTATACATCTACAAGTGGTAGGTTTGGATTGAGATGTTTAAAGTACTTTCAATTGTTTATGGGTAATGACATCTTGCAACTGTAGTAAGGTTTTTGTAATCTTCATGTAAATGCCTTATGAGATGGTGCGTCAGATGGCGAGTGCAAAAAGGAAAAGGGCTCGAGTATCTAAGATCATGCAGAGGATCTTGCTTGGCGTTTCGAACATACCCTTAGGAGCCCAAATAAAAAATATAGAGAACATAGAAAAGGTTCTCGCAGAGTGTGCTGTGCGAATGAACGAGTACTCACTAAAGATATTAGAGCTGCCATTTAACGAGGTTTATATGGGTCCAGAGACTATAATAAAAAGATTAAAGTTGGATCCTAACGAAATGGCAGAAGATGAATTGTTGCAGGCGATTGAAGAATATCTTGAGAATATCCATAAGACTATACTGAGGAAGGCTAAGATTCACCTTTGGGTTTATGGGCCTAAATACGTTGATTTTGTGTCCTCCGATATTGCAAAGGATTTCACAATGAATGCATTAGAAAGGGCAGCAGCATTTGCAAGAATGATAAAAGCAGATGGTCTTGTAACACTTTTAGGATATGCTGGAAATAATAGACGAGATGCTCTCAGAAAAAGCATAGACATGCTTAGAGAAATAAGAGATCTACTACTTTCATCTCAATACCTTGGTATAGAGATTCCTGGTAAAAAAGAGCTTTTAGGAGCAACATTATCTGAAATAAAGGAGGCTCTTAACAGTATTGAGGATTCTATACCAGTAATAAACCTCGCACACTATTACGCCCTAGCAGGTGGAATCCTAAGGCGTGCGGAGCAGTTCTTGGAACCACTTAAATATTTATACAAAGATTCTCATGCCAAGGACTTCATCTATATAAAGATCTCTGGTATTGAAGTATCAGACAACGGTGAGAGATTACACATGACGTTGAACACAAATCAGCCACCTTTGGAAGTTATAATGGAGGCTTTATACAGATTCCTTCTAGAAAACGAGAGAGTAAAAGCTTATGTTGTTATAGAATCCCCGTTATTGGAATATGATGCTGAGTACTTTGCATCTAAGCTCAAGGATTTCATTAGTGGCATCTCTTCCAAGACAACAAAACATAAATAATTTTGGGGATCCTCATGGAACACAAGCCCAAGGAGGATGTTAACGCCTTCCTTAAGGATATTTGTGACTACTTGGTCTCAAGGATAAGAGAGCAAATTCACAGTGCTATTGATAGGAACGCATCCCTAGTGAATCTTGTGGAGATAATACTTAAGGCCAGAAGAATACACCTTTATGGTATGGGTAGAAGTGGTCTTATGGCAAAAGCATTTGCCATGAGATTGGTGCACTTAGGGCTTGACGTTGTTGTTTTAGACGAGACAATCACGTATCCTCTTTCAAGAGAGGATGTCCTAATACTCATATCTGGAAGTGGCATGACAAGCTCTGTCGTGAGGCTAGCTAGGATAGCAAAGAAGATTGGTGCGCATATTGTGGCGATAACGTCTAATGAAGACTCAAGCCTTGCAAAGATTTCTGACACGAAGATCATACTGCCAGTAAAAGAGGATGAGCTCAAGGGCAAGTACGCCCCTATGGGAACGCTGTTTGAGGATAGCCTTCTGATATTCTTTGACACATTAATAGCGTACCTTATGGATGTACTAGGAGAAACTGAAGAAAGCATGAGAAGAAGGCATGCATCCTTGGAGTGAATATCATGGGAGTTTTAAAGGAGATCATCATTACACTGTGGATAATGTTACCGCCATATGTTGCTAATGGGTCTGCAGTTCTCGTCGGTGGCGGCGTCCCAATGGATTTTAGGAAGAAGTTCATAGATGGGAGAAGGATTCTTGGAGATGGTAAGACTTGGAGGGGATTCTTTGGAGCATCTCTTATTGCAGGTATTGTTCTTTTGATTCAATCGTTAATTGAGAGGCTCATAGGATTTCATGGACCTTATTTCACAGATCCCCTCCATGCGTTTTTTATGGGAATCTCGTTTGGATTGTTTGCACTCTTGGGAGATCTAGTAGAGTCTTTCCTGAAAAGGAGACTTGGGATAGAACGTGGAAAAAGTGTCCCCTTAGCGGATCAGCTAGACTTTGTTATATCATTTATATTCTTTGCATATGTGTTTTACAGAAGTTGGGCCTTAACGTGGCTTACTCCTCTTAGAGTCATCATAGCATACTTGATAACACCTCCGCTCCATATCATGACAAATATTATAGCATATCTCGCTGGAAAGAAGGAGGTGCCATGGTAATGTCTAAAAAGGAATTGCTATCAAGAAAGCTCATCGAGATTGGAGCTATAAAGTTTGGAAGGTTTGTCCTTAAATCTGGAAGAATAAGCAATTATTATGTTGATATAAAACATGCTTCGACAGTTCCAGACGTGCTTAGAATAATAGCAGAGGAGCTCTCGGAGAGAGCGAAGGGATATGACATCATGGCGGGAATGGAACTGGGAGCAGTACCACTTATGGCAGCGACTTCGGTCATTTCAGGTGTACCTTATGTTATAATAAGGAAAAAAGAGAAGGAACATGGTATAAAGGATAGAATAATTGGAAATGTTGAAAGAGGTTCCAAGGTTGTAATAGTTGAGGATGTTACAACAACGGGAGGCTCTGCACTTGAGGTCGCAGAGATAGTTCAGTCACTAGGTGGGCTTGTGGACAAGATCGTATGTGTCGTTGATAGGGAAGAGGGCGCTGAAGAAAACCTGAAGAAGCACGGTCTTAAACTTGATCCTATACTCAAGATAAGCGAAATAAGGGAGCTAACCTCCTTACACTCACATAGTGAGACTCCTAGCTCATAAATCTGGTGAAGAGGAATGACTAATCCAAAGATATTCATATATTTTCTTGGCCCTGCAGGGGCTGGTAAAAGTACTTTGACAAGTTCATTTAGTCAGTGGTGTGAAGAAAGAGACATAGTAACAGCTATCATAAACCTAGATCCTGGAGCTGAGGATCTTCCTTACACACCTGACTTGGATGTAAGGGAATACGTCACGACAAGTGACGTCATGAAGAAGTATGGGTTAGGACCTAATGGAGCTCAGGTTGTAGCGGCAGATCTCATGATAAACTATATATCCGAAATAAAGGACCTTGTGGACAATCTAAAAGTGGACTATGTGCTTGTAGATACTCCAGGACAAGTAGAACTATTTGCTTACAGGCCCTGGGGACCTACTATTGTGAGATATCTAGAGCCGACGTACTCCCATTTGGTATTTATTATGGATCCCTTCTTAGCACCCACAGCATCGAACTTTGTTTCTCAGATACTTCTTGCCCTGTCTGTTCACTTTAGAATCCCTTATCCCATAACCTTTGTAATGAACAAGATGGACCTCCTCAGGGATGATGAGAGAGAACGCGTGCTGCGGTATATAGATGACTGGGACCTTGTATATGATGAAATCAGAGAAGAGGCAACAAGCCCATATATGCTCTTTGGTTTAGAAATCTACAGAGCAATATCTGAGCTCGAGGGAGTTCTTAACATAATACCAACGTCTGCTATGACCCAAGAGGGCTTCGATGAGATATATTATGAAATCCAAAGCGCTGCTATGGGAGGAGAGGACATTGTCACAGGTAGAAGGAACTATGACTTCGAGGCTTAGCTTCCATTATCACAGCGAGCACCCTCCTGCCATACGCTATCCGAGAATATTGAGGCTTCCCTTGAAATACGCCTCGATGAATTGTCTCTAGTATTTCGAGACCACGAGAAGAATTATAACTTTAACTTTCTTTTCCCTCCTTATCTTCACGGTGAAAAATATTTACTGCCTCCTTCCGCAGCCCTGAAGATGGAGCTACTTTCATTGATGTTTTTCAGATAGAGCTTAATAAATCTCCGCCTGACCTCTTTCCTCTCTTTTTAAAATAGATCTTGAGAATTTCAGAGACTAGTTTCATGGCAATAAAGAACACAAAAGAAGTCAAAACAAAACAAGTATCATCCCTTAGGGCAGAAGGAAGTCAGCTTATATAAAAGATAATCTATTAAGGTAAAGCGCGTGGGCTGTTCTCCAATATGTTTTGTCAGGACTAAATATTACTTGTATTCGTGACGATTTTTGGATATACTGTGATAAGGCTTTTTAGGGTCTCATAAACGCGCGGGACTACTCCATTCGGCCTAGAGGCTAG
>JAGGXY010000002.1:0-8001 GCA_021162855.1 Methanobacteriota archaeon | reverse complement strand
CCGTGCTCTTAATTTTTAAATGTTTTGTCCCCCGATGACATGCAAAATGCTCACAAAGAAAAGAACAGTTTCATAAGGCGAAAAGTTCTATAAAATGTTAGCTTGACAGTAAGTATCCATCCACAAGGTAACGTTTATCTAATACTTATAGTAACATTAAATAATTACTCTCATACTCCTCTACTTGAGCAGAGAACCCTCAAAGGGGTGTAAGTTCGTGGTACATTTAGCAAAAAAAGCTGTTTCAATTGCCATAGTGGCACTTATCATAATATCCTCTTTGACAATACTATTAAAGGCAGAAAACGAAGAGCCCTTGTATGTGGCAATAATATGGCACCAACACCAACCATTCTACGAGAACTTCGAGGGCTATTCATTTATGCCCTGGGTAAGACTTCACGCAGCAAAAGATTACTTTAAGATGGCATGGTTGTCAGAGCTTTATCCAAACATTCATACGACCATAGATCTTACAGGGTCTCTCCTCATACAGCTTCAAGACCTAATGCAAGGAAAGGCCCTCGATCAAAGATACTTAATCTCAAGAAAGATAGCAGAGGGCACACCACTTACTGTTGAAGAGAAATGGCTAATGCTTCAAACTCCAGGAGGATTCTTCGATATAAACTGGAACAATATCGTCTATAAGTACGCAAGATACTTAGAACTAAAGGAAAAAAGAGACCAGGCATTCAAGCTCTACGGAGCCTTGCCTGGGATTAGCAAAATAGAGAATATCACTAGTTACTTTACAGATCAAGATTACGTAGATCTTGCAGCGATGTTTAATTTGTATTGGATGAGTCCACTTGTAGTCCAGAAAATATATCCAGAACTTTGGGAGATTTGGGATAAGGGTAAGTATAGATCTGATGACACAAACTATAAGCCGTTCACTAGAGAAGAGCTTGCAAAGATACTTAACGCTCACATAGATCAAGTGTTCAGAACCATAGACGAACATAAAAAGCTTCAAGACATGGGCATAATTGAGGTTATTACGACTCCATATACACATCCTTTAAGCCCTCTTCTTGTAGATTTTGGTTGGGAGGATGACCTAAGATTACATGTCGAGAAAGGCATAGAGATCTACAAAGAGCTCTTTGGAGTATACCCCTACGGAATGTGGCCACCAGAAGAAGCTTTGAACGAAAAAGTCCTAAAGATATTCAGTGAGTATAACATCGTGTGGACAGTTACTGATCCCAGAGTAGCTGCATATGCTGACTCCTCCTTCTTAATAGGAGGGACACCTAATTACGAGAAGATAACGCTTCCATACTATGTGGATCTTGGAAATGGCAAAAAGATCTATGTCTTCTTTAGAGACTGGGTACTATCAGATAAAGTCAGTTTTCAATACTCAGGATGGAACCCTGATACTGCTGTCGAGGACTTCATAGATACTATACTTTCCATAAGAGACCAAGTAGGTGGTGGAAGAATACTAGTAATTGCCCTTGACGGAGAAAACGCATGGGAACACTACCCCAATGACGCTACAGAGTTTCTAACAAAGCTCTATGAAAGGCTTTCAGAACTCCAGAGCCAGGGACTCATAAAGACTGTTACTATAACGGAATATCTAGAGAAATATGGTGGCAAGGAAAAAGCGGTCGAGTTTCCAACAGCAAATGTAAAAGTCCTTGATCTTGCCAATAAGGACATATCTATGATCGGTAGCTACGAAAACCTTCCGTATAAAGTCATACTGCAAAAGTTCCCAGAGGGTTCTTGGGCAGGAGGAGACCTAAGCACATGGATAGGAGAACCTCAGGAGAATAAAGGATGGATGTATTTAAAGTGGACGAGAGATGTTCTCTACGAATACATCTCATCCAAAGGTTGGTCGTGGATGAATCCAGATGAATGGGATGAGAACTCTCAAAGAGCCCTAGAGGCCCTTCTAAGAGCAGAAGGTTCAGACTGGTTTTGGTGGTATGGCAGTGATCAGGACTCAGGTAATGACAAAGGATTCGACAGTTTATTCAAGTATTACTTAAGGAGCGTATTTGAGTGCCTAGGATTAAAGCCTCCAGAATACACCCTCACAGAATTCTTCCCAGATGGTAGTCCATATGGATTTAAACAGCCACTAAGACAGGAAAGTGGTCCTGTAACTCCAAAAATGGATGGAAACATAGAAAGCGATGAATGGAGTAATGCTACTGCATATCTCTGTGCAAAACCAATTGATAAGTTATTCTTAGGAGCCGATGAAAACGCGTTATATGTAGGCGTGATGTTCTCTGAAAGACTTGATAATTACGATGTCATAATTGATATATCAAAGAAGATACCAGAAAAATCAAATCTATTAGACTACATGAGGCTTTCAGCTGGGTTCGCTGTTGAGTACTCCATCTTTAATGAGAAGATTTACAAGGCATCAACGCAAGGAAGTCCTGGAGATTATGGCAATTATACAGAGTCATGGAATAACGTGGGTTTTATAGAAATCTTTAAGACAAACAGTGGATTCGAAGCGAAAATACCCTATGAGAGTATCGGAATATCCGGAAAAACAGAAATCTATGTCAGAGTCTTTGTGAAAGTAGAAAACGATGTATATGCCATTCCTCCTGAATATCCAGCTAAGACATTCTCTAAAACTCCAACATCCGCTACACCAGTGTTCGTATACGAAGACCCAGAAGGTGACGACCACGGTCCGGGAACATACACTTATCCAAAGAACAACGTCTTTGTCAGTGGAGCATTTGACCTCCTAAGGTTTGAAGTGTATGACCTAGGAGACTCCATAGAGTTTGCGTTCAAGTTCAAAGAACTTGGAGATAATCCATGGAATGGACCAAATGGGTTTTCACTTCAAATAATAGAGGTATACATTGACACACTAGAAGGAGAAGGATCAACATGGGCATCTACAGGAAGCAACGTTGAAATTGCAGAACAAGACGCATGGGAAATCGCCATAAGAGTCGCAGGATGGGATTATGGAAATATCATATGGCTACCAGACGGGACTACAATAGAAAAGGCCCTAACGATATATGCCGATGATAATGCTGACGAGGTCTATGTGATAATGCCAAAAACAATTAAACTACCAAACGGTACTGAAATGACTGTTGAAGGGCCCAAGGACACATGGGAATATATTGTTCTCATAGGTAGTCAAGATGGTTATGGGATAGACTATTGGCGCCCAGTGGCTGTTACTGCCGAAGAGTGGACTATAGGCGGAGCAGATCCACAGGCTGTGATCTCAGAGGTTGCTCCTAGAGTAATGGACATGTTGTCTCCTCCATGGACAACGCAAGAAGACGTGCTCACAAGCTATAACACCACTACAGGAGAGAAAGCAAAAGTGTATGGTGTTGGACTACACATGGAGTCTCCTCCTTCACCTTCGCCATCGCCTAGTCCTAGTCCTTCACCTTCGCCAAGTCCTAGTCCAAGTCCTTCACCGAGCCCAACGCCTGCTGCTGGTGGCCTTAGCACGGGTGCTATCGTTGGTATCGTGATTGCAGTGATCGTGATCGTCGGAGTCGGCGCCTACTTCGCAATGAGAAGAAAATGACTATTTTTAAATACCTTCTGTCTTTATTATCATTTTTTAAGACTTTTTTCTCTGAGAAATACTCTGTCCTATAAGATATTTTCAACAAATAGTCTAGACAAGATTATATATACTAGAAATGAAAATTTTATTAATTTGAGTAGTAAATAATCTGCGAGGGGGATGCTTATGAGCAATGGAGAAAGATTTTTCGGATCAGCTAAAGAATATGAAGACAAAGGTTATAAGATCTTTGGAGTGCGTACGGGTATAGAGGGCCTTGACGAACTCTTTTGGATCTACAAGATAGAAGACGGAAAGCCAAAGAAAGAAGTCCTTAAGGGAATACCTTATAGGGCAGTAGTAAATGTAACTGGAATACCTGACACAGGAAAGAGTCTTATGGCAGAACAGTTTGCAATAACACAAGCCTCATTAGGATACCCAGTAGCCTTTGTGACTGTAGAAACACCACCATCTTTCCTCGTGACTACTATGAAGAACAAGGCTGAGCTTAAAGGTCTCGATTGGGATGAAATTAGCGATAATATTATAATCATAGACGCAGCAACTAAGTGGAGACTGAGAAGGAATCTAGAAACCCTAAAAGATACAATAACAAAGGTGCACAATGAGTTCCAAATAAAGAACCTTGTCATAGATTCCATAACGGGTCTTTACGAGCATGAAGAGCCAAAGGCACGTATGATAGTAAGAGAACTCTATGATCTGGCGAAGAGTCTTCTCGTGACAGCAATGTTTATATCGCAAAAGAGGTCAGCACATGACGAGGCCTCAGCTGAGGCAGCTGGAGGATATGCTGTTGCACACATTGTGGATTGCACTATAGTTATAACAAAGAGATCAATAGAGACGAAATATGAATCAGAACGCTATAAGAAGCCAATAGGGGACGTTGTAAGGCTTCTACGAATAGATGGATGTAGACTTTGTGGACACGACACTCAGTGGCATATAATGGAGATAACCCCAGAAGGATTCGTGCGGGTTGGTCCTAGCCTTTCAGAGCTTGCTCAGATGAGCAGCACTTAAAGAGGTGATGCATAATGGTAAGAATAATAGAGCCTGGAGAAATCAGTGGAGAAGAAATTGAAAGGGAGGTATTCCAAGTCTTTGAAGAGGCAATAAGGATTCTCGGAGGAATTCGAGGCCTTGCAAGATATAGGAACCTCACGTGGCTACCCTCTTTAGTGACTGCAGCATACGTAGTTGTCATGAACGAGAAGGGATTCTCAAAGGAGGAGATCGCAAAGGCACTTGGCATTTCTGAACAGACTGTAAGAAACATATTAAAAGCCGATGAGCTTATGGTATTAGCAAAGATTTCAGAAGAAATGCCAGAGGAAAAGAGAGTGCACACTGCCGGTGGAATAGTAAAGTTTGCCTATAAAAAGCTCAAAGGGCTTGCTAGAGACCCAGAAGACCTCTCCAGAGCGATATTTTATGAGGTACTTGATGTCTTAGGTGGTCTTAAAAGCCTTGTAGAATACAGAAACCTCACGTGGATCACAAGTCTTGCTAGAGCCTCATTAGTGGTAGCGCTACACAAGCTTGGATATACCAGAGAACAAATAGCAGAATCCTTGGGAATAGACGAGAATACCGTCAAGATGATACTTGAAGCCGATATTAACACAGCAAAGGAGAGACTTGAACTCATAAAGAAGGGTCAAATCGAAGAGAAAGAGAGAGTACATATTGCAGGTGCACTAGCTAAAATGGCAGCAGAAAAGCTTGGAACATGATTCACTTGTAAAAAGCTTCTATAAATCTGGATACAAGTTTGTCTAGAGTACCACTCGTGGCAACAGATATTATCCTCTCGAAGTCCTTTTCTTTTAGTTTATATTTATTGTCAGGGCCTTTTTCTACAATACCATATTCTTCGAGCATTTTGAGGTGAAAAGCCGCCGTCTGGGGTTTTAATCCAGCCCTCTCAGAGAGCTCACTTAGGGTCCCGGGGCCATATTTAGCGAGCACTTCCAGGAGCCTCCTTGCAGAACTTACCCTGATGAACCCTACTATCATTGCCTTTTCTATCGTAAACATAGGCGGAAAGTATCTCCTATAACGCCCTATCTTATACGAGACAACTTCTCCTGACTTCTCCATTTGATCAAGGTGATATTGAGCCTGTCCAATAGCTATATCTAAATTCCTCACTATTTCTCTGAGATGAGCCCCGGGATGTTCCCAAATGTACTTTCTTATTTCGTTTCTCACGTTCTTTCTAAGGTCATCTGACGTATCTGACTCTCGCGACATAAGATATCACTAGAAGCATAAGGATTACTATGGTCGTTGCTACATGCATCCTAATCAAAACAAGAGCTCCAAAGCCAGAGAAGATCACATCTAAAATTGGCTTAAGTGTTATGAGAGTGAACATCATTGCAAGGACGAGAAATATAGCTTTTTTCATCTTGACATAAGAAGCCATTGAAATCACTATCATGAAAATCGAGAGCACAAGAACAATCATCTGAAGCATCCTGAGAACAGCTGTAAGAACAAGCCCTATCAAAGACCTCACCTCTTAAGGATCATTGCATACGTAATAAGTACTATTGTTACAGCAAGGACGTAGTCTAGAAGAACCACCATCCAAGAGAATCCCTTGATGTACAGAAATAACATAGTAATTACCAAAGCTAATGTTACAATACTAAGAGATGTATAGAAAGTGCTTACCACACCAAATCTCCTTTTTTCATACACCAAAGATAATACCAGCAATGTCAACCCAAGGAGCACTGATATTATCATCATGATGATGACATCCAACATTTGAAACACCTGAACAGTATATGGGCACTTAACCACTTTCTCGAGGATCGTACCTTAATCTTAATATTCTTAACCTAGTGCTAAACATTATGATAAAAACCTGTAATAAAGTGTTAGCCTATGCCGTGGAAGACTGCACGTGCAGCGCTGATCCTTGTAATAATAGTATTAATCTTTACATTTTTAGCAAGCCCCTTAAAGGCAGACATAAACAAGCACATAGAAGTACCTATCAACATGTTCTCTGAGTTCAACAAAGTCCCTCAAAATAAAGGTACTCCAAGCCCAGAAAAGGAACACCCCATAAGACCTCCTAAAAATCCGCTTATAAAACACTTTCCCATTAATATCCCACTATACGGAGGTAACTTAATTTTAAGAATCTCAGAGGACAGGATAACTGTGTTAGATGCCTCTAGCAATGGTATCATAATTTTCATTACTAATGTGACACTTGTCGAACTTAGCAGGGAAATGCACTTTTTAGGATTTATAGGAAAAACTCCTCATGATATCATCAACGTGAAGCTGTTTCCAGTACTTATGATCCTAGGAAACACAGAGGACACGAGGGTAATAGTCAATATGACAAGAATAGAACACTCCAAAGGCCCTCAAACCATGGGTTACTATGAAAATTTCAAGATAATATTGCTTTCAAGAGATAAAAAGCTTTCAGGAGCAAATGTAGTAACACTCAGTGGGAAGTTCATGATCTCTATATTCATGCAAGAATCCCTAGGAAACACCACGAAGTACATAGAGCTTATAAAGAATCTAAACGAAAGAGCTGTTGCGTATGGGATTATAAGGAGATTCCAAGATCATATGAAGATCGAAGGTTATGGAATATCAATGAACATCACCATGAGACTAGTAGAAGTGATCCCTAATAAGAAAATCACAATCAGAATATCCTCAGTAAATCATCTCAAAAGTCCTATCGTGATCTTGGAACTCAATAATGTAAGTAGACATATATCAATGATCCTCCTTGATGATATGCCGCTCATAAGGACGAGCAGCATTTCCGAGCTGGAAGATACTCCTGGATCCTACTACATAGTAAAAACAGGAGAAAACATACAAACGATAGCAGTACATATACCACATATGAGTTCCAGGACTTTAATAATATTATTTGATGAAATATACAGAAGATATTCTATCTATGGTATTCTAATTGGAGCTGCAGTAAGTATTACACTTATAGGCACACTGTTATATGTAATAACTAAAGAGAAGTAATTATTACAAGCTTTTAGTGAAACAACCTCCTTTTAAAGCAAAAAAGAAGATAACAATACCTTGTCAAAATATTAATTGGCGCCCCGGCCGGGATTTGAACCCGGGTCGCGGGCTCGACAGGCCCGCATGATAGCCGCTACACCACCGGGGCTTTGTTTAGAACCTCTATTGGCTACTACTATTAAACTGCACATGTTTAAAAAAATTTCGACAAATAATAAGCGTATTTTTGATCCCTCGTTCGCCTCTTAACATTAGTTATCTGACGAATTTTGACATACTATCCCATTGTGAGCTACCCCGCACTAAAGTGCGGGGCTTCTCCTGTTCCACCCGCCCTCGCGACGGGGTTTCATGTGGGAGTTTAGGCACGCTCACGAGTGTCCTATTCCATTGGACTCGTTGTCCGATGGGCT
>JAGGXY010000089.1:0-5121 GCA_021162855.1 Methanobacteriota archaeon | reverse complement strand
TCTCGGGCCCGCATTAATAAGTTATCCTGAACGTTGAGGAAGTAGCTGGGATATTCTAAATTATAGAGGATTTATATATATTGCGCATGAGGTGTGCCCGCGCTTGGAGCGAGATCGCTCATTGCAGGGTACTGTCCCCGCTTGCGATCCCCGCCGGACGCGGGCATATAATATTACTTCTTTGAGATATATGGGATTTTCTTTTCATATTTTTTTAAATTTTATTCACATTTTAAACAATTTTAGACTTTTGTTTGTATATTAAAATGCATCTCCTCTTGAATATCTTCATATGTAAGCGTTCCCTAGTTATACCATAACCCTTATAAAAAGGGGAGATCTAGATAGTACTAAGGTAATGTGTTATTGAAAGCTGCCGGGGTAGCCTAGCTGGCTAGGGCGCCGGCCTGCTAAGCCGGTGGGGGAAACCCCGCGCGGGTTCAAATCCCGCCCCCGGCGCCAATGTTCGTGAGTGCTCTTAATACTCTCTTTTTAAGGCTAGAATTCCATTGATCCAAGTCATATTATTATTTCTAGTGATTGCTCGTCTGGCTTTGGTATAAGTTCGTATTCTTGATTTTCTATAGCCTTAACGACCATCCATAAAAGGGCAAGTCTCCTCGTTGGAGGAATGTTAGCCTTTACGAGATTTATGACCTCAATGAAATCTTTTAAGAGCTGAATTCCTGAGTTATCGTACTCGAATATGATCCTCGAGTCTTCAATTCTTACACCCTTTATCCTTGCCCTATAGTATTCCTTAGAACATATTATAAGGAGAACTATCAAGGAAAAAGCCCTATGATCGAGCTCTACAAGGTTTTCAGGAACGCCTTTAGGGACATACCCTAACAACTTTGAAAAGAGCCTGTGCATACTCACCTTGGTTTTTATTTTCAGCTTTCTTCTGTTGGAGACGTCACTTATAGCTCGCATCATCAATATTTTTAGCCTTTGATCTTTAAAATGCAATACATGTTGGAGAACATCTGAGAATATTTCGGGAATCTCAAGCTCCTCTAGCTCTGGAGATATTATCATTATCTGTATCCTCTTCGTGAAGGGTTCAACGACTATATACGCATTGAGCTTTATTCCATGTGTCTTAGACGTAAGTTTTACCTGTGGAGCCTCTTTCAGAGTAATTACCTGTGGGAATAAATCTATTATCCTCTGTGATATTTCAGGTGGCAATATACTCCATATATTCTTTCCTAGAACGTCCTCTTTCCTGAGATTTATTCCAAGAAGTCCCATGAATGCGTCATTAAGGTATGTTATTTTTTCATCCCTACAGAAGCATATTCCTATTGATTTCAGATTATCAAGAGCCCTGACAAGACCTTCCGACACTGATAGGATAAGGTATTCTGACGGTGACGATTCCTCTATGAGTACTGTTTTACTATCCTTTCTTCTTATTATGTATATCTTGCCTCGATACTCTACGATATTCTCCGAGTTTTCCTCTTGGGCCATTGTGTTCATCCATATGTCTAATATAGTGTCTACAAAATTTTCCCCACAAGTTTCTAAGATTTTTCCGTTTTCATCCAGTCTCGCAATACCGACCACGTTCTCTGATGGCAATACTTCTATGGTATTTTCACTTCTTATCAGCACAAACTTCTTACCGTTTTTCTTAATAATTGCTACATGTCTCTTTCCGTCGATAAGATCTCCGAGATCCTTCTCAAAGTGACTAAGTTCCATAACTAGCCATCTCTTTGGAACGATACCTGAGATCCCTAAAGACAATTCCTTTGCGATTGCCTCTGGAACGTACATGTTTCCCTCATCTATTATGATCATCTCTCTAGAGCTCTCGAATTTCTTCATGGCAATTTTCTCTATCTTAAGATATAACTTTTCAATCGCGATTTGTTTTTTATTTTCAACCATAAGGAGCGCAAGTACTATTATAAGCGCCATTGAGGTAGCTATTACGCCTATGGCATATGTGTGTCCTACGTTAACGCTTCCCCGAATAACACCTATAGGGATGAGAAGTATGATTCCTATTATGAAAAGTATGAGAGCATACGTTATGGACTCCAATACAAGTAACTTATCGCTCACACGTTTGGACTTAGCTTTTGCATCCAGCAAAATAACTTGAAGAACGGCCATTATGGACATTATTCCAAGGCCTACAATGGCATAATAAAGGGGTAATCCAATATTCCCCTGTTTTTGTACTATGAGTACCTCTCTAACAATGAGAGCTAATACTGAGAAATAGCTTCCCATGACTATAAGCTTACACAGTTTTCTGCTTAGCTTTAGTCCCATAATATATCACGCTATAGCAGTTAGTAAAAAGTACAAGGGACCATAAAGAAACTTCATGACATTATTGAATTCGTGTCCAGATGTTCCTTGGGGTTCTGTGCAACATATACTATTTCATTTTACTTAAACGAATAAACATAATTTTAAAGGCTTACTTTCAATTATTGATATCATAAAACGTTTCAAGTTTTTCTTGTATAGTTTTATTTGGGTATTACCCCAAAGCGTGAGGAGGTGCTTGTGTGATAGAGAAAATATTCACTGAAAACGCTCCAAAACCTGTGGGACCGTATTCACAGGCCATAAAGGCTGGGAATTTCCTTTTTATAGCAGGACAGATACCACTAGATCCCAAGACAGGTAAGATCGTTGGCGAAAATATAAAGGAACAAGCTAAGAGGGCCCTTGAGAACATAAAAGCCATAGTAGAAGCTGCCAAGGGAAGACTAGAGGACATAGTAAAGGTTAACGTATATATACGTGACATAAAACTTTTCGGAGAGTTCAATGAAGTATACGAAGAGTTCTTTGGTGAACACAAGCCGGCAAGAGCTGTTGTTGAGGTATCAGGTCTCCCAAAGGATGTGCTCGTTGAGATAGAGGCTATAGCATATATACCAAGGAGAAAAAGAAGGAGAAAACGTCGATAGAGATTTTTACTTTTATTATTTTTTCTTGTACTCCTTTACAACCTCAGCAAGCCTCTTAATTCCCTCGTTTATCTGCTCTATAGTTGGATAACTGAAGTTCAGCCTCATGGCGTTCTTCCCTAGCTCTCTTGCGTTTTCTGGATAGAATGCCCTACCGTGTACATATGCCACACCACGCTCAAGTGCTGTTTTCACCATTTCCGTTGTGTCAACGCCCTCCACGGTTACCCAAATGAACATTCCTCCAACAGGATTCGTCCAATCTGTGCCTTCTGGCATATATGTCTTAAGGGCATTTATCATTGCTTCCTTTTTCCCTTTATATATATTCTTTATCTTCTCAACATGTTTTTCTAGGTATCCTCTCCTCAAGAACTCATTTGCTGCCATCTGTGTTACTGACGGAGTACACAGGTCTGCTGCCTGTTTCGCAAGTACCAGCTTCCTTATAAATTCCTTATGACCTGCTATGAATCCAAGTCTGAATCCAGGTGATAGTATCTTAGAAAAGCTACTCATGTATATGACTCTGCCCTCATCGTCGAAAGCTCCAAGATGGTTAAATTTCACGCGATCATCAAATATTAAATATCCGTACGGATTATCTTCGATTATTATAGTATCGTACTCATATGCCAAGTCAACAAGCTTTCTCCTCCTATCATTCGGCATCGTAGTTCCAGCAGGGTTCTGTGCCGTAGGTACTGTGTATATGAACTTCACGTTCTTCCCTTCCTTCCTCAGTTTCCCTAACTTCTCTTCAAGCAGATCAACCTTCATCCCTTCCTTGTCCAATGGTACTACCTCAAAATTAGGTTCAAAGTACGCAAATGCATTTAGCGCAGCTAGGTATGTAGGTGCTTCAACTATTATTGTATCCCCAGGATCTATAAAGACTTTTGCAATGAGATCCAATGCCTGTTGTGATCCCGTGGTTATGACTATATTATCTAGGTCTTCTATAGCTTTAAACCCATCTTTTTTAAGCATCTCTAGGATGGTCTCCCTTAGTGGGTTATAACCCTCTGTAGTCCCATACTGTAGTGCTTCTTCTCCAAGCTTCCTTTCCGAAAAAATATAAGAGAATATTTCCTTCATTTCTTCCACTGGAAAAGTCTTAGGATCCGGCATTCCTCCTCCAAAGGATATTATGCCACCCTTCTTTATCCACTTAAGAAGCTCCCTAACTTCAGATGCCCTAAGCCTTTTACCTATGCCTGAGAAGAACTTCTCAGTAACTATCATATAACCACCAATATTCTCCTCGCTTATTTCAAAGCACATTAAAACAATGCTAACTCGAGGTAATTATTGAACTTGTATAGAACTATTGCCATTTGCGATCACGCAGTATGCGTTGATATCTTCTCAGTCATGGCTAATCATGTCAAGACATCTCTTAACATGCTGTTCATATAAAGTCTGAGAACATCAACTACAAACTCCTAAACTCAAAGGGTATTACGAAAACAATACAAGAAACAGAGGCTTATAGTGGGGCCGGGGCCGGGATTCGAACCCGGGTCACGGGGTCCACAGCCCCGCAGGATTTACCAGGCTACCCCACCCCGGCCAGTTGATTTTGCTATACTAATTTCAACAGTAAGTTATATATGAATGTTTCCTAGAGATTGTTTTTTAGTATGCTTTTGTCAAGATATTTAAGTATTATTTGTGTTGTGATTTTTGATGCACTATGATAAGATTATACAAGGTTTTTGGGGATCACGAGAATGCTCAACTGAGGATTGGAGGATCTTAAGGCAAACATCCTTACTACGAGAGCACTTTCACTATCGCAGGTATTAAGAGCAGCCAAAATAAATAAGAATGAGTACAGGAGGAAACGGTTCATCTACGTGGTTGCCCACGCCCTATATTTGGGCAACTACGGAAACCTTAGCAACGGGCGCGGGCTTTCCCCTCTCGTGCCTCATCATGATCAGCACGTCATTGGGGGCGACATCGACCGCCACCACGGAGGCGGCCTTACGTGGGATGAGTATTATCCCGCCTCTGATAGCTATTTTGCCGTCATTGAGGCGATATATCTAATCTTCTATTCTTTTCTCCCTTATGATTGCCGAAAATACTATTGTACTTATCTAACGAAATAGTCTCCAGGAGAAAGCTATTAAGTTAACACTTAGGTGATTAAAACTGTAACGTATTATATAGC
>JAGGXY010000055.1:0-8115 GCA_021162855.1 Methanobacteriota archaeon | reverse complement strand
CGGGCTTCCCCTCTCGCGCTTCATCCTTATCAGCGGGTTATTGGGGCGGTCTTACGTGGGATTAGTATTATCCTGTCTCTGCTGGCTATCCTGCCGTCATGAAGGCGGCTCATTTAATATTCTATTCCCCTCATGATTACCGAGAATACTATTGTACTTATTTAACAAAATAGTCCTTTAGCAACAGCATGTCCTTAATAGGGGCCTTGACTTTCACGAGACCATTAACATATGCTATAAATGGAGAGAGCTGTTGACTTATGAGCTGAAGGAATACATTGCGGGTTGTTTCAACAATAATATCCGCTTCTATATCCTTCTCGATTTTCTGAAATTCTGAGAGTTTGCCTGATTTCAGTTCTCCGTAGAATATTCCCTCTGGATCTATCTTAAGCTTTATTCTCCTGTTTAAGTCCTTTATTCTTTCATATATTTTCTTTTCTTCTTCAACTTTCTTATTGAACCTTTCAACAAACGTTTTAAGGATCTCATCTATGTTCGTCTCAACGCCCATGGAAACACGCTCCTAGTGCAAAGTGATTCCTTCGATGTATATTTAATTCTTCTGAAATATATGTTTATACATAACGCTATTAGAAGGTTCCCAGAACAAGATGGATGAATTTTTGTAAGACCTATTAGGCCACATTTAGCGTTTATACTTCAAAGTAAAAGATAATGAATCTATGATTTAGAAAAACCTTAAGGATAATGGTCATAAGCCTTTCGTCATTTAAAGTTGGGTGAAGGAGGTAGTGGCATGAAAAGGGCTATCATATTTATTATGGATGGTGCTGGAGATAGGGCCATAAAAGAATTTGGCTTTTTGACCCCAATAGAGGCGGCGAGCACTCCAACTCTTGATCGTATAGCTAAAAATGGGATAAATGGGCTTATGTATACTGTAGGTCCTGGGATTATCCCTGGGAGTGACACATCACATATGAACCTTTTCGGCTATGATCCAAAAGAGTATTATCCGGGTAGAGGTCCATTGGAAGCCCTTGGAGAGGGAATAGACCTTAAACCTGGAGATGTAGCATTTAGGGTGAATTTTGCTACAGTGGATGACAATATGAGGATCATTGATAGAAGGGCTGGAAGAATAAAATCTGGAACAGAGGAACTTGCTAAATTAATAGATGGCATTGAAATAGATGGCGTAGAGGTCATATTCAAGCCTTCTGTTCAACATCGTGCTGTCTTAGTCCTTAGAGGGGAAGACCTTTCAGATAGGGTCTCGGATTCTGACCCTCACATTGAAGGTGTTCCTGTGAAGAAAGTAATACCCCTAGAAGAAACTCCAGAAGCAAAGAAGACCGCGAAGATTCTTAATGAACTTATAATGATTGCTCATGAGAGATTTAGCAAGGCAGAGATAAACAAAAAGAGAAAAGAAAAGGGACTACTACCGGCGAACATAATACTCACAAGAGGCGCTGGCATGATGAGATATGTTGAGCCTATAGAAAAGAGATATAGAATAAGGGGAGCTATAGTCTCTGGTGTTGCTATAGTTAGGGGTGTTGGAAGGCTTCTTGGAATGGAGGCTCCTAAGGTAAAAGGTGCCACAGGAGATCCAAATACGAACATTGATGCGAAGATAGATGCGGTAATAGAGCTCCTCAAAGATCATGACGTGGTTCTGGTTAACATAAAGGCTCCTGACGTTTTCGGTCATGATGGAAATCCAATTGGTAAAAAGAAGTTCATAGAAAAAATAGATAAACACATGAGGAGGCTTTTGGACTACGCCATTGAGAACAACGTTTACCTTATCGTTACATCTGATCACTCAACTCCATGCTCTAAGAGGGATCACAGTTCCGATCCTGTACCTTTAGCAGCCATAGGGCCTGATGTCAGAGTTGATTCCGTTGAGAAATTTGGAGAACGTTTTGCAGCCTTTGGAGGATTGGGTACGATTACTGGTATGGGTCTCTTTGGAACGATACTTGACTGGATTGATAAAGCGGAGAAATTCGGAGCTTAGTGGGTTCCTTAACGTCTTAACTTGGATTTTAAACTTAAGGTGATGAGTTAATGAGGAGGATATTTAAGATCCCAAGCAAGGCAAAGATTATGCCTGAAGAAATTGTTGTAAAGGATGACATAATTGTTGCGGATAGGTCTCTTGTTGAGCGAAGTCTTAGGACTGATGGGAGGATATTCGTGGGAAGATATGCTACTGTGGGAGGTCTCTTTGCTAAGGGGGAAATAATGATAGATGATATGTCAAAGGTCTTAGGTGATGTGCACTCTGAGGAAAGCATATCCCTCGGAGATCTCGTGAAGATAAGTGGACATTTGTACTGTGGTGGAGACCTCGATATAGGGGGGAATGTGGAAATTTCCAAAGGGTTCTTGGCAAAGGGTTATATACGCATTTCCAGTGGTGTTTCACTTTTTGTGTATATACTCTTGTATTTACTATATCTTCTACAGATAGGTAAGAGTAAAGAGGTAGACGAAATACTGAAGACTCTAGAAGAAGAAATCCAAGTAAGGGGAGATTACATGCTTATACCATATGACAGCAAAATAACTAAGGAAAAGCTGTTCTCAAAGTACAGTGTTTTTGTAGGGCAGGAAGCGGAAGTATATGGTTCTGTAGAGACAAGAGGGCGTGTTACTGTGAGCTCTAGGGCAATAATTCACGGTTCAATAAAGGCTAGCGGTAATGTATACATAGGGCCATACGTATACATAGATGGAGCCGTACAGGGGAAATTCGTCAAGGTATCACGTGGAGCTGTAATAAATAGTGGTATTAAGGCTGAGACCGTGAGGATAGTAAAGGGAGCACAGGTTTATGGAAAAGTCTTAAGTCCAGGTGGTGTGGAGTTCCTTAGGGACGAAGATCTTGAAAAGGATAAGATTGAGAGGGAAAGAATCATTCCAGGATTGGACGAGATATTCGAGGAATGACTTAAGGAGTGATGTTGATGTCTGTTCTTATTGGAATTGTTGGAAAGCCCAATGTAGGTAAGTCGACGTTCTTCGCTGCAGTAACTATGATGGATGTTCCCATAGCGAGTTATCCGTTTACAACTATAAAGCCCAACAGGGGTGTAGGGTACGTAAGGGTACCATGTGCGTGTAAGGATTTCGGAGTGAAATGTAATCCGAGGAACTCAATATGTATAGATGGAATGAGATACGCTCCTGTGGAGCTTCTTGACGTAGCAGGTTTAGTACCTGGGGCTCACGAAGGAAAGGGTCTAGGGAATAAATTCTTAGATGATCTAAGACAAGCAAATGCTCTTATTCATGTAGTTGATGCTAGTGGAATGACGAATGAGCAAGGGGAGATCTGTGGAAAGAAGTGTCATAATCCAAAGGATGATGTTGAGTGGCTTATAGAGGAAATAGATTATTGGATATATGGAATAATACAAAAAGATTGGAAAAGAGTTTCAAGAAGAGTTGAAGCAGAGAAAATACCTTTAGAGAGGATCCTATACGAAAAGCTCTCTGGGCTTAGGATCACAGAAGAGCAATTAGCTGAGGCTGTAAGAAACGTTGGAAAAGATCCTGAAAAACCTACATCATGGAATGAAAAAGACGTATTTCTCCTAGCATCTGAAATAAGGAAGATAAGTAAGCCTATGATAATAGCTGCTAACAAGGCAGATATGGCTGACGAGGATTTCTTAAAGGAGCTTATGTCCCTTAAGGACATCAAGGTAATTCCAACATCGTCAGAAGCAGAGCTTGCCCTTAGGAAGGCATCACGTGCTGGACTTATCTATTATAGACCAGGAGATCCCGACTTCAAAGTCCTGAAGCCTAATGATCTCACTGAAAAACAGAAGCACGTTCTCGAGAAGATAAGAGAGCTCGTTCTCGATAGATTTGGCTCTACTGGAGTTCAACAAGTTCTTGATACTGTAGCATTTGATATCTTAAACCTCGTACCTGTGTTTCCTGTTGAGGATGAGAACAAACTAACAGACACTGAAGGAAATGTCCTTCCAGATGTTTATCTAATGCCTAAGGGAAGCACCGCTCTAGATCTAGCATATAAGATTCATACAGAACTAGGAGACTCATTTATAAGGGCAGTAGAAGTGAGGACTAAAAAAATAGTAGGAGCAGATTATATTCTTAAGCCAAGAGATGTGATAAAAATAGTTACTGGAAAGAAACACTAAGATCAGTTTGCCTTTCTCTTGTTTGCTCTGTTAGATGGCCTTGCCTTTTCTGCACCTTTACCTTTGTTTCTTAGGCCACGTGACTTCTTACCCGCAGATGTAAGGCCACGGAACACTCTTCCCTTGTGTTGAGGTTGGCAGATCCAGTTTATGTGAGGATCGCTCTTGATTACAGGGTGGTGTGGATCAACCATGATGACCTCGTAGTACTTGTAGAGTCCATCCTGACCTACCCAATAGGAGTTCAAGACTTCTAGATTAGGAAACCTCCTTGCAGCTCTTTCTTCAGCAATGCGCTGTAAATTCTTTCTTGGTGTTATCTTGCTTACACCAAGACCTTTTGGCTTTCTTCCTGACCTTGGCCTAGGCTTTCTCATTGAACCTCTTCTTATACGTACTCTGACTATTATAAATCCTTGCTTGGCCTTGTACCCCAAGGCCCTAGCCCTGTCAGGTCTTGTTGGTCTGTAAACCCTAACTATCGATGGTCCCTTTCTCCATTCAAGTAGTCTACGCCACTGTGGGCTTCCAAAGCTCGTATCAGGTCTCTTCCAGGCGAGCCTGAGATAATGGTACAGTCCCTTAACCATCGTCAAGCACCTCGTTGGAGGATGGAAGATCGTGATTACGAGGATGAGGATCCTTAGAGTAAAGTGCTACGAATATCAATAGTCATCTACTTAAATACTTTCTTACGTGACTAAATTTGGTCGTTCTCCAGTATAATTGTTCCAAAATGTTTATATATTCGTATTTGTAAAGTATACTTGTGACGTGTCACGAGAGTTCTCCCTACGGGGAAGCATTCATGAGCATGTGATGAATTTTTAATCCTAATTCTTGCCTTTCTATTCTCATTGGCCCATCATGGAGGATTGATTCTTCCAAACCTTCATTGGGGGAGGGAAACCCGCATCCTTTAGGTATAGGCTTATGTAAGCGTTTAATTGTCTATTTATTCTTAAACAATAGCTTTTATACTTTAGAACTTGTCCCTTTTGGTGTTTCATTCTCTTACAGCATTTGGGACAGGTTTTGGTTGAATTAAAGTTGTTCCATGTCTATCAAAGCTTATATACGCCTATTAAATATTAACAATTTTGCGAGGCAAATATCCTCTATTGCACGTGGTATTGAGGTGTTATGGAGCGTGTTCGGAAACGTGATGCCTGTATTGTCATTCCTCCTTGTAATATTAGTGTCTATTGTGATAGTTAGGATAGGAGCTGTTGCCTTAGAGATGACTGGATTATCTAAAGAGGTTGCAGCATTTCAGGCGCAGTCTGCTTTCTCTGGAGTTGGATTTACTACATCAGAGTCAGAATATGTAGTTTCCCATCCTGTGAGAAGACGAATCATAAGACTCCTTATGCTTTTAGGGAGTGCTGGTATAACATCTGCTATTGCAACCTTAGTTCTTTCCTTTGTTGGGACAACATCTGTGGAAGCGAGGACAAATCTTGTACTGTTGGTAGCAGGAGTACTTGTTCTTTATGCTTTTTCAAAATCAAAGCTCATTGACAAGATTCTAAGGAAAATTATAATTTCAGCCTTAACGAGGTTCACATCCATAAAGGTCTACGACTACTATAGGTTATTAGGTCTTAGCCACGGATACACAATAGGTGAGATTGTTGTCAGGAAGTCTAGTTGGTTGGCAAACAAGACACTTAAGGAGCTACAGTTGGATAAGGAAGGGGTGCTAGTTCTTGCTATATATAGAAAAGGCCCAAAAGGAAAAGAATTATTTCTGGGAGCGCCCAGTGGTAGTACCAAAATACTTCCTGGAGACATACTTGTTTGTTATGGGATGGAAGACGCCATCATAAGGCTTTCTAGGAGACTTAAGGGAGTAAAGGGTAGTAGAGAGCATGAGAAGGCTATCGAAATCGCACAAGCCAGAATAACGAAGGAAAAGATAGAATTCGAGCGGAAATCTGCAGAAATATAAGCTGAATATCTATCGAACACGTTGACGCATTTCCTAAAAGTTCTTATATCATACATGCATACTATAGGTTAGTTTACCAACTTTGAGATTGTGCTCTCATAAAAGATAACCTAAGAACTACTCCTAAGGTGAGACATTATGGTAATTCCTCAACTGGAGAGCATTCTCAAGAGGCAAGGTTATTATCTAATAGGAAATCACTCGGCAGTTAAGGTGTGCTACTGGACAAAGGAGATGCTTGTCAACAGAAGGCCTTGTTATAAAGGGACGTTCTATGGGATTCGAAGTCATAGATGCATACAAATGACACCCGCTGTAGATCACTGCACGTTTGCATGTCTCCACTGTTGGAGATTTCAAGGGTTTACGAACGTAGGGTTTGAGGAAGATCCTGACGATCCAGAGTACATCGTTGAGGAAAGTATCAAGGGTCAGAGAATCTTGCTTTCTGGATATAAAGGAGATCCAAGGGTTCCAAAGGAGTTATTTGAGGAAGCGTATAATCCTATACATGTAGCTATATCCCTTACGGGAGAGCCCACACTATATCCAAGGCTTCCAGAGCTCGTGAGAGCATACCACAGAAGAGGCTTCACGACATTTGTGGTAACTAACGGATCTGTACCTGAGACCATAGAAAAGCTAATGGATGAGGAAGAACCAACACAGCTGTATATAAGCATTACTGCACCTAACAAGGATCTTCATAAGAAGATCAACATGCCCAGGATAAAGGACTCTTGGGAGAGAGTGAACAGATCCCTTGAGCTCATGAGCATGATGAACGCTAGGAGGACTATAAGGATAACAGCAATAAAAGGGCTGAACATGGATAAAAAATACGTACCCGAGTATGCAAGGCTTCTAGAGAAAGCAGATCCCGACTTCGTTGAGGTAAAAGCATATATGTACATGGGATATTCGAGATATAGGCTAAAACCGGAGAACTCTCCAAAGCACTTCGAGGTCAAGGACTTCGCTGTGAAGCTTGCTGAGGAATTAGGGTATGTTGTAGCGAGCGAGAGAGATGACAGTAGAGTTGTGCTACTAACGAAGCCTGATAGTGAAAGAAGAGTTGACAGAATGTTAAAGCTAGGCCATTGAGTGTGAGTGGTTGCCCGTGCTTTGTATTTGGAGTATTTCGGAGACTACGAGCGCGGGCTTCCCCCTCAGCCACTTCATCTTCATCCTTGGCTCATCGGGAGCGACATTGGCGGGTACCACGGGGGCGGCCTTACGTGGGATTAGTATTATCGCCTCTGATGGCTATCCTGCCGTCATTGAGGCAGTTCACTTAATATTCTATCCCTTCATCATTTAAATGTTTCCGTGATTACCGAGAATACTATTATACTTATCTAACGAAATAGTCTGTACATTTTATTTTGAGACTCTTCTGTGAGAGTTACTTGCTCAGTTGTCAAGTTAAACTTATCTAAAACGAAGAGTATTCAATCCTGCACTTTATGGGATTTAGAATATTTATTTCGTCATCTGAGCAAATTTAATAATTTTCTTAGGAAGTAAATTTATTTTGTTTTTGACCTAAAACAATATAATAAAATCAAGGGATCTATTTGTTTTGCTAATTGTTAATGAACACTTTAAGGTCTATGAGGTATTAGGTGTTCAAATATCGTCGACAAAAGTTACCTTTAAAAGAGTAAAAGAGGTGATTTTGTTTGAAAATTGCCAAACACGGGATATCACTAAGGGGTAATATTTTTGTCGTTAATATTAATAATAACCGCCACATGAGACTGTTCTTTTCTTTGTGAGCTTTTGTATGTTATTGTAGTGCAAAATACTTAAAGATCGGGAGTGTGAACTCAGGTATAGTGAAGGAATCTGTAGTGGCCTCTTCTAGAGTTTCATAGAGGCCAGAAGATCATGAATGGTTCGAGGGATTTGAGCAGAAAGCTTTCAAAATGGAATGCTCGTAAAATGCAAAGACTAATCGAGAACAAGGAAAAATAGCACGGAATCCTCATGATCTATGCTAGCCCGAGG
>JAGGXY010000107.1:0-9491 GCA_021162855.1 Methanobacteriota archaeon | reverse complement strand
GTCTAGGACTATGTAATCAATGTCGGGATAATATCCAGGCCCCCAGAACCAGTTTGCAAGTCTCATCTTCTCAGCTTCAGACTTCCAGACCTTAAACTCTGGATATACTCCAGAACCACGGTTCATCAAGTAGTAAACCTTTCCATCGCTTGATCCCACAAGGAGTTCTGGAAGGTCATCCCCATTAAGATCTGCAAGTGCGGGTGCAGCCTTAGAGATCTCCACTCCTGGAATCTCTCCAAGCCTTGCCCATGTAGGATGATATGTGCCCATACCTGTCTTCATGTAAACGTATATTTTGTTCCCATATCCAACTAGTAGGTAGAGATTGTCTCCTATGTATCCAACAGTAACCGTTATGTTAGGTCCCTCATACACACCTTCCCAGTGCCATCCCCTGCCGTCCCACCAGTCCTCTTTCCATGCAGCGAAGTACTCTGGATCTAGTGTCCAACCATCATCGGTCTGTATGAGTGCCTTTACGAGACCTTCTCCAGTGCCTACTATTATGTCGAGTTTTCCGTCATCGTTGACATCAAATAGCGCTACACTGTAAGGTCCTGCTCCAAGGTCGATGCCCTCAAAGAAGCCCTCCATAAGAGTCCATTCAGGAGCTTCTATTGTTCCTGTGTTCTTGTAGAACAGTAGCGTTCCATTTTCTGTTCCCACAACTAAGTCAGTAAGCCCATCACCATCGAGGTCTCCAAGAGCAGGATACACTTGGACGTCTGAGACCTCAAGTGCCTCAAGAGGTGTGAACTTCGCTTGAAGCTTTGTACCAACATTCTCATAGAAGTACACTCTTCCGTCTCCAGCTCCTACAGCTAGATCAGGAAGCTCATCATTGTTGATGTCTCCAACAGCTACTATGCTTCTTCCAGGAACTGTTAGCGGCTCCTGCATAAGCCACTGGAACTGTCTAACAAGCATCGGCTTTATCCAATCAGGAACTCTATCAAGAGCCTGTATAGCCTTCTCAGTCAAGAAGTACTTGGTGGTTTCCATTGGCTTCAGGGCCTTTACCTTGGAGTCATAGAAAATGGCATAATATCCTCCTGGAGGGATCTCGACATTTACTGCTACAGATCTTGTATAACCATTCTTCTCTGCAAAAATAGTCGTCGATAGCACAGCGCTGTTTAGTAGTATTGTAACTACTAAGATTGCTAGAAGAAATCTTTTTATAAAAGATTTCATGGGACTTTAACACCTCTACATCGATCTTGTAACTTTTTCGCAAACATTATTATACACTATTAAAGTAAAAAAAGATTAGTTAAATGTTTCTAAATTCGAAGAGATTCTAAAAAGAATACATTAGTATATGCTTGAACTAATAATCAAAGATTAAACCATTTGATATCCTCCCCTAATTTATCCCTGCTCTAAAGGGTGGGCTTTCTTAACAACATTTTATAACATTTTATAAGATCGATGACTGTAATGATTTTAATCTTCTTCTTTTAACTGCTTTAATAGTTTGTAGGAAGTGCTCATGGCTTGGAACTTCATTTTATTGGCGATTAAAAACATTTTTATGCTAAGCATCTTTATATTAAAGACCTTGATCTAGCATATCCTGAAATAGAGGCTCAGAAGGCTAGGTGGTGCTGTCTTGCCCATATATGTTGTTGACACGTCAGCAATACTCTCAAACTTTATTGGAGAGCAGATGATAGCTCCCATTAGAGTATATGATGAGCTTAGAAAGTATAGGAATGAATTGCCAGAATACCTTTATACCTTTTATGAGGAAAAGCTAAAATTTTTTGAACCAAGTAGGAAGAGTATAAACAAGGTTATCGAAGCTGCAAAGGAGACAGGAGACTATTACAGGTTATCAGAGACAGATGTGCACGTGATAGCACTTGCACTTGATTTTAATGGGATAGTAGTAACAAACGACCTCTCTGTCCAGAATGTCTGTAAAATACTTAATATAAAATATATGAGTTATTTAAATAAGGAAATCACTAGGATATTCGAGTGGGAAATAGTCTGCAAGTCCTGTGGTAGGATTCTAGATAAGAAGTATGATTCATGTCCCTACTGCGGAGGAGATGTTGGCTATAGGATTAAAAAAATTAAAAAACTTTAGGAGGTGCTTCTAATGCTTATAGCGTTTTCTGTTGTTCCTCTTGGTGTTGGAACAAGCGTTGGCAAATATGTACAAAAGATTATAGAAGAACTTAAGAAAAGAGGGTTCAAGTTTCAAGTGGGTCCCATGTTCACGACTGTAGAGCTTGATCCCAAGGATCTGATGAAGTTCTTCGAATTCCTGAGGGATGTGCATGAAATGCTTGCATCTCAAGGTATAGGTAGGATAGAAACCATGATAAAAATCGATGATAGAAGGGATAAACCGGAAACAATAGAGTATAAAGTCAAAAGAGCTTTAGGAGAGATATAGCACTCTTACAGTTTATTCCAGTCTCTTTTCTGAAATCCCTGCTTTCTTCAAGTATTCCTCAGAGATGCTCAGCATTTCATTTAGCAGGTTTATAGCAAGATCTTTTTGATCATTTTCAAGAAGTCTTCGAACCCTCCTTGCAAAGATCTGTATGACTTCTTTTTCCATTCTGACAATATCTTTGTACATCTTAGGGACGTTCTCCGGGACTAAGATGTATGCTATTTCCTTTATGTCTTCTTCGCCTATGATGCTTGCAAGGACGTTTATGAGGGCAGATATTTTCTCTCTAAGTTCTTTTTCTATCTTTTTGAACTCTTCAATCTTGCTTTTTCCTAGTTCGGTTATCTTGTAGACCTTTCTGTTCTCCTCTTCGGAACATTGGATAAGCCCTTGCTCTTCTAGAGAAGATAGAAGAGGATACACTCCTCCTGGACTTGGTCTCCAAAATCCACCTGTGATACGCTCTATTTCCTTCACTAACTCATAGCCAGTCTTTGGTCCCTTTTTAAGGAGTATCTTTAGTATTATAAGCTTTGTAATACCACTCCTCAAACACGGCACCTCGACTATGTTCTCTGATGTCTTGGCATGTTATCACAAAAAACTTCAATTAATAAATAAGAGTTTGCGTGCTCTATGCTCTTTTGACTGACTTTATTATGTAAAAGTTATGATTATTAATCAACAAAATTTAACATTATATTGGTGAAGCAAATGGATGTTACAATAGGAACCATAGGTAGCCATTCTGCCCTTCAGATACTCCACGGGGCAAAACTTGAAGGATTCAGAACACTTCTCATAACAACGCCCAACAGGGTTAAACTGTATAAGTCATTTAATATTGCTGATGAGATACTAACTGTAAACTCTTTTAATGAAATTTTAGACATAGAAGAAGAACTTCTGGAGAAGAACGTGGTATTAATTCCACATGGATCATTCGTGGAATACATTGGTAGTGAAAACATAAAAAAGCTAAAAGTGCCAATGTTCGGATCAAAAGATGTCCTCGAATGGGAGTCCTCAAGAGAAAAAATGGAGAAGTGGCTTAGAGAGTCTGGATTGAAAACTCCGAGAACCTACAAAGAAGGAGATTTAGTAGAAAATCTTGCCATAATGAAGTTTCCTGGAGCCAAGGGAGGAAGGGGGTATAAGCTACTACCAAAGGGAACGCTAATAGAAAAAATTCCAAAGGATGGAATTGTCCAAGAGTATGTCGTCGGGGTTCCGATGTACTTCCATTATTTTTATTCCCTTGTGAATAAAGAACTTGAGATTATGAGCATAGATAGAAGGTATGAGACAAACGCTGATGCCATTCCAAGGATACCTGCAGACATTCAGAGAAGCATTAATGTCGATATATCATATGTGGTCGTGGGTAATATCCCTATAGTAGTTAGGGAAAGCCTTCTACCTGAGATATTTGAGGCAGGAGAACGCATTGTTGAAGCATCATGGAGACTTATGAAAAAAGGACTATATGGGCCATTTTGCCTTGAGGCTGTAATAACGCCTGAAATGGACATAGTGTTCTTCGAAATATCCACTAGGATCGTCGCAGGAACGAACTTTTACATAAATGGATCCCCATACACATGGATAAAGTATAACAAACCTGTCAGTACTGGAAGGAGAATAGCCATGGAGATTAAGGAAGCACTCTCTAAGGGGATTTTAGATAATTTATTAAACTGACCTGAGGTGGTTTTATGGTGCTCATACTTGGTACGCCTGGCACTAAGGAAGGCTTTCGAATGATGCTGTTGGGATCTGGTGAGCTTGGAAGAGAAGTTGCTATAGAAGCAATAAGACTAGGGGCTGAGGTGATAGCTGTTGATAGATACGATGGCGCACCAGCGATGGCTGTAGCGCACAGAAAGTACGTGGGTGACATGAAGGATCCCTATTTCTTAGAGAGGATCGTAAAGCTCGAGGATCCTGATGCTATAATTCCAGAAATAGAAGCCATAAACCTAGATAAGCTATTTGATTTTGAAAAAGAAGGTTATTTTGTCGTTCCAAACGCTAAGGCTACATGGATAGCAATGAATCGCGAGAGAATAAGGGAAACATTAGTACGTGAAGCAAAGGTGCCAACGTCACGATACATGTATGCTACTACGTTAGAAGAGCTCAGAGAGGCTTGTGAGAAAATAGGGTACCCATGCCACACGAAAGCCATAATGAGCAGTAGTGGAAAGGGATCTTATTTCGTTAGAGGACCAGAAGATATAGAAAAAGCATGGTATGAAGCTAAAACCAAAGCAAGAGGATCTGCAGAGAAAATAATTGTTGAGGAGCACATAGATTTTGACGTTGAGATCACAGTTCTCACAGTCAGATACAAAGACGAGAGCAGAGTTGAGACAGCATTCATAGAGCCCGTTGGTCACTACCAGATACATGGGGACTACCATGCCTCATGGATACCCTCTGGGATCTCAGAGGAGGCCAGAAGAAAGGCATTTGAGTATGCGAAGAGGGTTGCAGAGGTTCTTGGAGGACTTGGAATCTTTGGAATAGAAATGTTCGTAAAGGGAGATCAAGTCTGGGTAAATGAGGTAAGTCCAAGACCACATGATACTGGACTTGTAACTATAATATCAAACCCACAGGGCTTCTCAGAGTTTGCACTTCATGCCAAAGCGATAATGAGCCTTCCTATATACACTGAAGAGGAGGATGGCTTCAAGGTCATAAAACCTATGACTCCAGCAGCAAGCCACGTTATCAAAGGTTATGTGAAGGGTGTACTTCCCAGCTACAGGAACTTAGAATTAGCACTCTCCGAAGGAAAAGTCTCCGTACACATATTCGGAAAACCAGAAGTATACGAAGGAAGACGTCTTGGTGTCGTCTTAGCAGCAGCTGATGACGTAGAAAAAGCAAAAAGAATTGCAGAAAGAGCTGCCCATAAGATAGAGGTTATGATAAATAACAAGTGGTACGACCAGAGATATGAACTGGAGAAACATCTGCTAACGCATTAAGGGTGATAATATTGCCTAAAGTGCTCATAGTAATGGGTAGCAAAAGCGATGAAGAGATTGCTAAAAAAGCTGCTGAAGTTCTTCAGCAATTTGGAGTAGACTATGATGTCGAGATTGCATCAGCACATAGGACACCAGAGAAGGTAATAGAGCTCTGTAAAAAAGCAGAGGAAGGACACTATGATGTCATAATAGCAATTGCTGGACTCTCGGCCCATCTTCCAGGATTCGTAGCAGCATTTACAAGAAGACCTGTGATTGGGATTCCTAGGAATGTCAGTCTTTTAGGTTTAGATTCCCTTTTATCTATCGTTCAAATGCCCCCCAAAGTCCCAGTAGCAACTGTTGGGATAGATAATGCAAAGAATGCCGCTTTTTTAGCCTTAAGAATTCTTGCATTAAAGTACGATGATATTGACAAGAAACTGAGAGATTTCATGGAGGCTATGAGACATGATAAGGTATAAAGACGTAGCATATGATTACTCTGAAGAAAAAAGAGTAATAGCTGAGATACTAAGGACAATACGGGAGACTAGTACACTATCGAGGGAAAAAGTCCTGGAAAAAACAATAGGACATTATGCGTCTCTTATAGACATTGGAAGAAGATTCATGGCCATCACGACAGATGGTGTGGGAACAAAGGTTGTCATTGCAGAATCCGTTGAGAAATACGAAACAATAGGAATTGACCTCGTTGCCATGAACGCAAACGACCTAATATGCGTAGGAGCAGAGCCTTCCGTGTTCGTAGATTATATAGCACTTCCGAGAATGGAGGATAAGATAATATTTGAGATAATGCATGGAATCAAAGAAGGATGCAAACAGGCTAATATGGCGATAGTAGGGGGAGAAACAGCTATAATGAACATCCTTTCCCATGTGGAGCTTTCTGGGACCGCAATAGGCTTCGTAGAAAAAGGAAAAGAAATTCTCGGGGACAAGATAAATGTAGGGGACATTATAATAGGCATTGAGAGTTCTGGAATACACAGCAATGGATTAAGCCTTGTAAGAAAGGTGCTTGTCGAAAAGTATGGACTCGATTATGAGATCGATGGTGAACCTCTGTGGAAACACCTGTTGAAACCCACCAGGATCTATGTAAAACCTATAATAGACCTTATAAAACACGTGAAAGTACATGGGATTGCTCATATAACTGGAGGAGCTTATAGGAAGATCCTCAGAATTACACGCTATGGATATAGACTTAGAATGCCAGAACCTCCAAGCATATTCAAAGCCATAGAAAGAGAAGGGGTTCCATGTGATGAGATGTATAAAACGTTCAACATGGGAATTGGGATTATTGTCGTTATTCCGAGAGAAGAAAAAGAGGATGCTCTTCAGATATTAAACAAGTATTACCCAGCACATGTTCTTGGAGAAGTGATAAAAGAGCACGTGACCGTTATAGAGAAAGAGGGTGAGAAAATTGCTTTGTCCCCTTGACTGGAGGTACTGTAGCGAGGAAATGAGAAAGATACTCAGCGAAGAATACAGGGTAGAGAAAATGATAGAAGTAGAGAAAGCACTTCTAGAAGTCCTTCACGAGATTGGTCTTGTATCAAAGAAATGTGTTGAGAAAATTAGAAGTATTTCCCTAAAAGACATAGGAGGTCTCAAGAAAATTCAAGAGATAGAAAAAGAGACAAAACATGATATCATGGCCCTTGCGATAGCAATCTCAGAACACCTTGGCGAGTGCGGTAACATGGTGCACTTTGGGGCAACTAGTAACGACATCATAGACACGTCCTGGGCACTAGTCATAAGAGACGCATTGGGCATAATAAAGAAGAAGACAATAATGCTTTTGGAGGAGCTCATACGCATAATAAAGGAGCACAAGGACACCCTAATGGTAGGTAGGACACACGCACAACACGCACTACCAATAACCTTTGGATTCAAGATTGCAAATCATGCACTAGAGATTGCCTTAGGACTAGAGAGACTATTAGAATGTGAGAAAAGAGTCCTTGTTGGAAAGATGTCCGGTGCTGTAGGTACTATGGCCGCATGGCTTGGAAAAGGCATTGAAATTGAAAAACTTGTAATGGAAAAGCTAGGTCTTAAGCCGGCCGAGATAACAACACAAGTCGTGTCTAGGGATCGCCATGCAGAACTTATATGCGAGATGTCAATACTAGCATCATCTATAGCAAGGCTTGCAGAAGAAATAAGAAACCTTCAAAGGCCAGAGATCATGGAAGTCGCTGAAGGGTTCTCTAAGGGTCAAGTAGGAAGTTCCACAATGCCTCACAAGAGGAATCCCATCAAGTCCGAGAGGATCTGTGGTTTAGCTAGGATCATGAGAGGACTTGTGATTCCTGCACTTGAGAACATAGTACTTTGGCATGAAAGAGACCTCACGAATTCTTCCTCTGAAAGGATAATTATAACACATGCTTTTGGAATATTAGATCAAATATTGGAGGATATCATAGATGTCGTTAAAGGTCTCGTAGTATATCCCGAAAACATGATGAGAAATCTTGAAGTCACCAGAGGAGCGAATATGGCAGAGTCCATAATGATAAGACTCACGTTAAAAGGAGTCTCAAGAAATACAGCATATCGTATTGTCAAGGAACTTTCCATGAGATCTCATGTCGAAAACAGAGACTTAAAGGACATTCTTCTGGAAAGCGACGAAATACGCAGGTACTTATCTGAAGAAGAAGTAGAGGAAGCTCTTAATCCAGCAAAATACTTGGGCAATTACAGGGAACTTATAGAAAGAGCCATAAAGAGAATAAATGAGATTTTAGAAAGAGCAAAATCTACTCTAGGAGAATCCTAATCTTTGCTTTTTCATCAGGCTTCTCAAATCTAAAGGATACGATACCACTATAGCCTCCTAAGTCAATCACGTTCTTCCCTTCTCTTAATTTCATGAGCTCCTTTTCAGCTTCTTCATGTTCCATCAATGCTGTATACTCATAGACTTCAAGAACGTTTTCTTTTGACGATTTCACTATAATCTTGGGGTATTTGTATCCGTACAAGGGAATACCGCCAAATGGCATATCAAGGACGAAACTTCCTGATACATTGAACTCCACGGGTATTCCCTTAGAGCACAATAACATGTCAACGTTCACAGGGAGAACTTCTTTATAACCTGCATCTATCGGAGCTGCGTTTAGGGCCCCAAGGTTTGCCATAGAGCATGTTCCTAAGATCACGTAGTTTCCAACACGCTCCATTGACGTTATACGAGCCCCAAACACTCCCACAATCCGGGCTATAGGAGGTGTTATGTAAAGAAGCACTGTAGGTCCTAATATCCTGTCTAATCTTTCGCTTAGAGGTTTCTCTTCGTTAGTAAACGGCCTTAATATGCCATGCGTGTATGCATTGTACGCTACTAAAATTCCACCCCCTAATGATAAGGCAACAGTACGTTGAGGAGCGTATCCAGAAAGAAAATCAAAGAGCCTTATAAACACATGCTCTCCGTTGAATATATCGCTAATCACAAGACCCCCACGAACAAACGTGAACACCCGCCCATAAGCAGAGCCCATTGTTCCAGTTAGGGGAGCAAACACTCCAAAACCATCCTTAGATATTTCAGCGTAGTTCTCTATTATGTGCTTTTCGAGCTTGTTAGTTACGAGGTCAAGGGCTTGTATGCCCCTAAAACCTGACTCTGGAGATATTCCGAGATAGGGCGTCGAGGAATCAAAACATGCATATTCCTTAACAAGCACTCCCTTGAGTGATGGGGTATCACTGATCCTTGAAATATCCTTTCCATCTCGAGATAGAGCATATACTCCAAGGTTTTCATGCCCATCAAGCCTAGAAAGTAACAGTCTGTCATTAATAGGATCATAAACTATATTTGATATTTCTCCAGCCCATTCGTCTCTTTTACCTATAGTTTCCTTCCAAAGGAGCCTTACTTCATCGTTGTCAACATCATATACGTGTACATGAGAGTATTTGTTATAGAATGCTATTGTGCTCTTACTATTTCGCTTTCCTTCATATACTGCTGGTGCATGAACCCAGCCCCCAAAGTATATGAACTCATCTACGATCTCTGACGCATTATACGTGTC
>JAGGXY010000111.1:0-26150 GCA_021162855.1 Methanobacteriota archaeon | reverse complement strand
GTGGTCTTACTTCCGTTACTCCTATCCCCTTGCGGACTCTCCTATGGGGGTATTAAGGATACTCGGGGTGTTCGATATTTAAATGTTACTCCGCCCTAAGGGGCGAAGCTTGGATCAACTTTGTCAAACAATTGTGCGACGATCACTGACGCACATGTGCACATATGATACCCCATAAAGGATCTTTACACCAAAGAACCTTAAGTGGAGCAAAATCGAATCAACACTTTTAAAGATATTCGAATACAATTATTTATAATTTTGTGTTCAGAAGTTGCCATTACTCCATGTTCTCGATGTACTTGGCAGCCTCTCGCATGTCAACGATGCCTTCCTTTATGGGAAACTTCACGTTGCACCTTTTACATATCAGAAATCCCTCTATTATGTCCCCGTTCTCTTCTTTATGTACTATAAGCTCAAGGGATCCTTCACATAATGGGCACATCAGTAGCTCAAGGAGTTTTCTTCTCACGAGATCACCTCCAAAGTAGGATTGTCACATATCGAAGAGAGTTTTTGGTTTAATCTTCTTCTTGGGTGTCTTTTTTGGAGTCTTCTTTTCCTTGTGAGTTTCTTCTTTCTCCCCCTTTTTGGTCTCTACTTTGTGCATTTCTTTTACAATTTCATCCTTTATTTGGCTTTTGATCTCCCACGCTTCCTTAACTATAGGACTACTCACATCCTCGTCGACAATCGCTGCAGCTTCTTCTTTGGTAAGGTTACCAAATGCTATGAGGGATGCTAAGACTTTAGGGTTCTTTTTACATATAAGTCTCAAATATGGTAAGTCTTCTCTTATGAATTCTTTCCATCCAGAATGTAGGACATGTCTTAGCTTTATTGCTGCAGACTTAATAAGGTCAAGATCTCCCTTAACGGATAAATATGTCTTCTTCCAAGAGGAAGATGTTATTTTCCATGAGCCTTTTGCAGACGTGTTTCTTCGAGCTATCGACACACCCCCAGACATAAGCTCTGTGGCGTATGCCCATAGACTGTAAGCTTGTCTCCTTATACTTCTTCCGAGGAATACATCTGCCCTAGAAAGGAAGTCATAAGCCAATGCTAGGTCTTCTGGGTCAGTGTATATTTTGGGAACATTTTCTGTAAGCCATTCAAGGAGTTCGTCTGGTGTCATGTTAACTCTAAGAGCAGCAAGCCATGCTCGTCTGAAATTCCTCGCTGTAAATATGATTCCCAACGTTTGGAATATGTTCGCTTCTCGATCTCTCCAACCCACAAGTTCGGCATCTTTTACTGTTATTCTTCTCTTTCCAAGTGCAACTGCTTGAAGGTCTCTTATTGCACCTCTTAGATCTACGTTCTCGTTTTCGACTATGTTCTTTTTAAGTATGAGATCGATAGCCTCCTCCTCAAAACCAATACCCTCTTTTTTAAGGATGTTTATTAGATATGCCTTTGCTGCTTTATAGGGTGGTGGATAAAACTGTACGATCTCACATAGCCTATAAAACTTGTTTAATGGTATCTTAAGATTTGGAACAACACCGTTCCAGAAATCATTTGCTATTAATACTATCGGTTGTCGTGTGATCTCGAGGAACTGTAAGATCGTGGACCATCCGCCTATGTCGAACCTCGATGCCATATTGTCCACTTCATCAAGTATTATTAGTGTGATCTGACTCCCAGTACCAAAAAGTGCTGAGGAAGTTGACGCTCCTCCTAGGATATCTCTTATTGCCCTATAATTTCTCGTGTCTGATGCGTTCAGTTCAAGATAATTCCATCCCATATCATGCGCTAGAGCTAACGCTGCACTAGTCTTCCCAGTCCCTGGACGGCCATATATAAGGAGCCCTTTCTTCTCTTTAGGTATGCCTTTAGCCCACTTATAAGCCCATTGCTTAATGATTTCTATAGCTTTCCTGTTGCCTATTATCCCATCAAGTGACTTCGGCCTATACTTCTCAGTCCAATCAAGTGGACGTGCATCCATCTGAATCCCCTAGATAAGCGTCAAGTGCGTGCCTTTATGTTTTCTAGAGTTCTCCTAATAAGAACCATTATATCATCATTTATAAAATGAATAACCTCAACGGCCTTACCTTTTTCCTTGGTCAGCATTTCCTCACAGCTCATGAGTGCTATACCAACCCCTATGGGGTTTTGTCTATTTTCTCCTTTAATATAAACAATATCTCCTATCTTTATGCTTTTGTCACAGTCTACAATGCCAGGACGCATAACATCTGCTCCTCTGCTGATATAAGGAACTGCACCGCTGTCAACGATCACGTACTTCTTGGATATGTTGTGCCTAATAAGAAATACTATTGTAGGTACTATTATTTCCCCGTATTTTTCATGTCTCGTTATTATGAACATTGGAATACCATCTTCTAAAATTATAGAGTGCTTATCTAAATCACCTATTTCCCACGTCGTGTCGTAGTCCATAAGGTCTATATCCCAGTATTCTTTGATGATCCTTGAGAGCTTTTTCAGATCTCTCTTTGATAGAACATGCCTTCTCCTAAGCTTCATCTTCTACATCAACCCCAACAGTAGTAGAGACACTATACAGGAACCTCTAATAACACCTTTCTAATAGCGATTTATAATAGTTTTGATACTTTTGATAGATATTAAGAACACGTATGTCACATGTCTAATAAATAATGTCATAACGAGAATAAAATATTGGTAGCGGGGCCCGGATTTGAACCGGGGACCTCGGGGTTATGAGCCCCGCGGGATAACCTGGCTACCCCACCCCGCTATCTTCGCTGCACATCAATACTAATTTAGTCAATATTTATAAATATTTGGTCATGTTTTAAGTGTAGATCCATCGTGAGCTTTTATGAGTGTTTGTGAACGAAGGATCTTCCATTCAGATTGATGCTCACGACAGACAGACCCCCATGCTCTCAAGCGAGAGCATATCACATGCTTACAAGAGGTGCAGGATTCCGATATTAAATGGGAGTGTGCTCATATATGGGAATTTAATATTTTAAAGTGAACATGCATGTTTCTTAGGAGGATATTCAAGCGGTCTCATTGTGGAGGTGTTACTTTTGACAACCAGGATAGAGAAGTCTTCACTTATGGACAGAATTGAAAAAGAGAAACAACAGATCAAGGAGAAGCTCTCAAAGATAAAGTGGAGAATCGTTGTATATTCTGGAAAGGGTGGGGTCGGTAAGAGTACGATATCGGCAGGATTAGCATACGGTTTCTCAAAGATTGGAAAAACAGGAATTCTAGACGCTGATATCACAGGACCTAATATATTTAAGATGATAGGAGCTATGGAGCCACTCTACGGAGAAAACAATGAGATAATACCCGTAGAGGTTAAGGGAATAAAGCTAGTTTCATTAGGTTTAATACTTCCAGAAGGCCAACCAGTGATCTGGAGAGGTCCCCTTAGAACTACTGCTGTCAGGCAGTTCATAAAGGACGTGAGATGGGGTGAGTTAGATTTCTTGATTGCTGATTTACCTCCTGGGACTGGAGATGAGGCTATAACAGCTCTCACAGACTTCGAACCGCATAGTGCCGTTGTTGTTACTACTCCGCAAAGGATAGCACTCATGGATGCTCAAAGAAGTATAGTTATGGCAAGAAATCTTGGGATAAAGAACGTGTATGTCATTGAAAATATGTCTTATCTTAAATGTCCAAAATGTGGACATGAAATAGATCTCTACGGCAGAGGCCGTGCAAGAGAGCTTGCTGAAAAAATGAATGCAAAATTTGTTGGTGAAGTACCTTTAGTTCCAGAGCTTATAGAGGCTGCTGACAATGGAAAACTTCTCGAGACTTTAGAGAGCACAGATATAGGACATCTCTTTGAGAACATTGCTAGGGAGATCTTGGAAAACCTAAAAGAGGCTAAGGGTGGGGGCGAAACTAATCCTTAGAGAGTAAAGTAATTCCAATGACTATCCCCGCTATTAGTCCGATTATAAAGAATATCTCACTGCGTATTCCTCTCTCGACATTTATCTCAACACCGTTCTCTGTCGTGTTCTCTTCTATTATTATTGTTTGCCCTTCAGTGCTGGAAACCGTAGACAGAATCACTCCTTCAAGGAACATATATATTGAAGAATCCACGTCTGTCTGCTTAAGGACTTTACCATACTCCAGTCGTGAGAGGACTATGAAGTGAGGATTGTATCTCATCTTTTGTACTATAGATTCCAAAAGGTTCTGAAGAGCATCTGAAACTCCTGTAAGATACTCTGCTGATATGTACATCTTATACATTACGAGGCTTACAGTTGATATTATTGCCGTAGCAGTGAAAAACGTGCCAGGGTAGTATCTTTTTTCTAATGACCTATAAGCGCTCCACAGGTACTCTTTCAATGTGTTTATCTCCTGTGAAGATCCTCCAATGTTATTGAGGAACTCGATCATTGATTGTGCGTATGCAAGGCTTTCTTCAGCAATTGCATAAGAATCCACAGTAATATTACATTCAGAACTTTCTGGTATATTATACCACCATATGGCAGTCCTTGCTCGTTCATATGCAAAAGCGAGATAATATAATGCCTCGGGAATATTTTCGGGATATGTAACCGTACTGTTAAAGAGTTTGAGATAATACTCAGCCTCTAATAGTCTGAACTCAACAGCACCGAGTCTATAAAACTCATCCAAAGAAAGTTTGATTTTATTACCCGTATTTGTATTTATGATATCTTCTACTTCAGATAACTTTTTCAGAACTTCGCTATGTATTTCGCCCAACGTTGCGGGAGGATACTCACTAGTATAGTACTTGCGGATGTAATACACAGCCCTTAGATAAATACTTGCCTGAAAGAGCTTACTGAGTGCTGAGTAATAATCGCCATTTTCAGCAAGTCTTGTTCCCTCAGAGAACGTGGTGTTGAATTCCTTTAAGAAATCATTTACGTAAGACATTATGCGTTCGGGCAGTGGTTTATCGCTTGGTATCTGCTGAAGAGCTGTTTTGATGGAGTCTATATGGTTAATGTCGTCATTAACGGACTTTATGAGGTAACCCCTTAAGGTCTTGTCACTATATTCTGTCATAAGGCTCGTATTAGTGCTTGGTAAAGTTATTCCAAGCATTTCTTTGAGAGCTTCTTCTATCGTGAGGACATCTATGATTTGTATTCCAAGGGCCTCAGCGTAGTCTCTAAGCTTGACATATCCTTCTGATGTCTTAATGAGAGTCTCAGATTGTCCGTAAGGTACTAGCAGATACCTACAGTTAAGCGCTTTAGCGGCTTCTACTTTTTCTTTTAATGATCCTACAGGGCCTATAATTCCTCCTGGAAGGAGCATTCCAGTTATTAGTATGTCCTTGGGAAGGCTCATGTTCCATATTGCGGAGACCGCTGCTACTGCCATTGCAGCACCAGCTGATGGGCCTTCTATGCTCACACTTGAACTGGCTACTTCATAATGAAACTCAAGGCTATAGAACGCGTATCCCGTTATGATTGAGGCAACTCTTGATGCTATTATTGCAGAGGTGTAAAACATCTTGTCTGGGACTGGCATAGCATTTATGTATACTTTTCCTCCGGTTTTTCCATTCATAATACGATACACTTCAACGATGAGTTTTGAATGTGTTCCGTATTTTCTCCCTGAAGAATCCTCAGAGACTCCTAATATGTATATCTCTGACTTCCCGATGAGGATCTTCTCGTGCTCCTGAGCGGATATCACCGGTGCTAATACTTCCAGGAATATAAGAATGAGTAATACTAATGAGATTCCCTTTTTCGTCAAACTCGTGGACGAAGTCTTCATTCTCTGTCCCTCATATCATAAACGGCTTGAAGTCCTTTGAGTAGACGTATTTTCCAAATCCAGGCTCTTCGTTCACTTCACCGTTCTCTACGAGTGGCTCTCCCCTAATGAACACATAACTTGGGAATATTGCTCTAAGCCTTTTGTATAGTGTCCATCCACACTTATACAATATCATTTCCTCCCTTATACGGACTTCGTTTCCAAGGTCTATTACGAGAAAGTCAGCATATGCCCCAGGCTCTAGTGTCCCCTTTAAGCCTTTTAATCCAGTTATCAAAGCGGGTGTATAAGAGTACATTGTCATGAGATCTTCTATCCGTATTATTCCCTCTTTTACGAAAACTAACATAAGAGGTAACGCTTCTTGTATACCAGGAACTCCTGGTGGAGGATTTTCTCTCTCTTTTTCTTCTATATCATGAGGAGCATGATCTGAAGCATAAACAGGTATATTTCCTCTGAAAAAGGCCCTCCATAAGGCATCATTGTCTGATTTTGTTCTGAGGGGTGGATTGACAATACCATATGGCCATATGTTCATGTCTTTATTAAGGAGCAGATGATGTGGGGTAACTTCAAAGGTATTTGGTTTTTTAATTAGGAAATTTAGCACTTTCTCCGTTGATACATGGGCTATGTGAACTTTCTTTCCTTCCATGATCTCAAGAGCAATTTTAACTCCCTCGAACTCTGCCTCTGGAGGTCTGAGTTTGTTATAATCTTCAAGGTTATGATAGTCTCCTTCTTTAATGAACTTGGGATGCTCTGCGTGAATGCTTATAAGGCAGTCGTTTGGAATCTCTTTTATTACTCTTTTGAGATCTTCCAAGTTTGTCCACTCGTATAGATATACCTTAAACGCCCTTGTCAATGACACTAGCTCTTTTATGTTGCTATCTGGCCATATACCCCCATATATGCCAAAGTCTATTGTCGACCTTTTACTTGCAATCCTAAGCTTTTTCTTAAAGGACTTAGAGTCCTTTGTCCTTGGATTCGTATTTGGCATGTCAAATACTGTTGTAACTCCTCCAGCAAGTGCTGCTGTGGATCCTGTTTTGAAGTCCTCTTTGTGAGTATATCCTGGGTCTCTGAAATGAACATGAACGTCTATAGCTCCTGGAACAATAAGCTTACCAGAAAAGCTCACGTGCTTTGCATCTTCAAAGTGTTTTCGCACACCTACGATAATTCCTTCTTCATCAACTCCAAGCTCTGCTTCTATGAGCTGTCCTTTGTATAGGACTTTTCCACTATACGCTACGATGCTCATCTAGTTTCCTCCTGTGGATCTTACCATATGGTTCCTTTTCTTCAAAGATCTCCGCAGTAAACTTATAAATTTCAGTGTCATCATCGAGCCAACAGTCCCCAGGAAGGCCTGCTTTCCAGCATGTGTAAGCAAGGAACGTCTCAGGATCCCAACCTTCTTCTACTGCTACCTGAGGTAAAAGTAATCCCTGATAAAACCCTTTTTTAACTATAAGCCCATCTTCACCTATCTTTATTTTCTTTGGTAGCTCTCTTTTGTCATTAACATCTATCTTGACAGGAGGGGTTAATATACTCACTTCAACTGTGATCTTTTTGAGTTCTTCAGGTCTTATTGGAGGAAATCTGGGGTCGTGAAGTGCCGCTCCCTCAGCAGCCTCTGTTATGGCTTCTATGAGTGGATATATGGGGTAAGGAATCCCTATACATCCCCTTAGTTCTCTTTCAGGATACGTCTCCAATGTTACGAAAGCTCCCATCTTCTCGTAGAAGACGTCTGGAAGATTCTCAAACTTAGGGATTTCTCTACCCAAGACTACATTATCTACGATCTTTCTTGCTATTTTAACAGCAAGCTCGCCCTCACTGTTTGTAAGCATCATGTTACCACATCCCATAACTAAGTAACAATGGTGTAATGAGACTTTTTACATAGTACTTACATAGTACAACAATACCAAGCATAAGATAATAACTGTTGCCACATACCCTCCTATTGGAGGTATAATGTTATGAAGGTGTCCCAGAGGGTTCAAAGTGTTAAGCTTTCAGGCATTAGGAAGATGTTTGAGCTTGTGGGCTCTGAGACCATAAACTTTGGAATAGGACAACCTGACTTTCAACCACCACCGAAAGCCATAGAAGCCCTTGCAAGAGCTGCTAATGAGGGATGGAACAAATATACCTCAACATACGGAATACCTGAGCTCAGAGAAAAGATAGCAGAATATTTCCTATCTAAGTACGGAGACTACACAATGGACAATGTTCTTATAACAATAGGAGGATCCCATGCCCTTTATATAGCCATTATGAGCCTTGTGGATAAAGGTGATGAAGTTTTAATCCCTGACCCAGGATTCGTGCTTTATGCACCCCATGTAATGCTTGCTGAGGGGAAGCCTGTCTATTATACTCTTAAGATTGAGAACGACTTCAGACCAGACATAGAAGAACTCAAGCAACTTGTGAGTAAAAAGACTAGGGCTATCATAGTTAACAGTCCAAATAATCCAACAGGAGGGATGCTTGAAGAGGAGGATGTTAAAGCGATTGCAGATCTAGCAGAGGACTACGATTTTTACATCATAAGTGACGAGGTATACAACGTATTTGTCTATGAGGGAAGACATGTAAGTTTCTTGGAGCATAGTGACAGAGTACTGTACCCGATGTCCTTCTCTAAGGTATATGCTATGACTGGATGGAGGATTGGGTTCCTAGCAGCACCAAAGGAATTCATAGATCAAGCAATGAAATTGGCTTATTATACTATAGCATGTCCATCAGCACCCATACAAAAGGCCTTATTAGATATCATTGGTGATCCAGAGGTAGAAGAATACGTGAGGAACATGATATCTGAGTTCAAGAGACGCAGAGATTATGTGTTTAAGAGATTGTCTGAGATTCCTCACATAACAGTCTCGAAACCAAAGGGAGCATTCTATGTGCTACCAAAGTATGATCTTGAGATCCCCTCTGAGGAGCTCGCGATGAGAATACTACGAGAAAAGGACGTTGCAGTAACACCTGGAAGTGCTTTTGGACCACATGGTGAATATCACTTCAGGATCTCTTTTGCTACAAGTATGAAACAGCTGGAGATAGGTCTTAATAGACTTGAGGAATTCTTCTTCAACATTTAGCTCTTCTAGCTCTTTCATTACTTTTTGTTATAAAAGACATCTTGTTCTTGCCTAAAAACTTTTAAGTTTCATCCCACGATACTCTTCTTAGTTAGCACCAATTCTACTTGAGGGAGCTCGGCATGGCTCTTATATTCAAAGTATCAGAGGTGGGCATCGAGGAAGCAGTCATAAAAGCTGCTAAGATAATTAGAAAAGGGGGTATTGTGGCATTTCCTACGGAGACCGTTTATGGACTAGGGGCGAATGCCCTTGATGAGGTCGCAGTGAATAGAATCTTCGAGGCCAAAGGAAGGCCTCCAGATAACCCTTTGATAGTCCATGTCTCGTCTATAGAGCAAGTTGACATCCTTTGGAGAAATGTCCCAGAAATCGCTTATAAGCTAATGGAGACGTTCTGGCCGGGACCGTTAACTATAGTGCTACCGAAAAGGGAAATAGTGCCATACAACGTTACTGGAGGGCTTGACACAGTAGCCGTGAGAATGCCCAAAAACGCGATCGCTCTGAAACTAATAGAGTGTTCTGATGTTCCTATTGCAGCACCATCTGCTAATAGGTCAGGAAGACCTTCTCCCACAAGGGCAGAGGACGTGTTGGAGGATCTTGATGATAAAATAGACGCAATAATAGACGGAGGAAGGACTGAAATAGGTGTGGAATCCACTGTTGTAAGTTTAGTACATGATCCTCCTGCGATTTTAAGACCAGGAGGTCTTCCAATAGAGGAAATAAGGAAAGTAATACCTAACGTAGTGATACATCCAGCAGCCTTAGGTAAGTTTACAGGAAGACCTGAATCTCCAGGAATGAAGTACAGGCACTATGCTCCATCAGTTCCTCTTATTCTTGTCTCTAAGGATAAGCTCTTAAAAACTATTGAGAAATACTCACTGCAATACAATAAAGTGGGTTTACTTTCGCTTGAGTGTGTAAAACTAAGAAGGAGTAATATCATAGCAAGATGCTTTGATGGAGACATAAAGTCCATGGCTAAGGAGCTTTTTTCAGCATTAAGGGACTTCGAGAAGATTGATGTTGACGTGATTATAGCAGTTGAACCTCCTTTGGAAGGGCTTGGACTTGCAATATATAATAGACTTAAAAAGGCAGCATCCGAAGTCATATCCTAGGAGGAACTCCTGGTACCCTCTCGAAGAGCTGTACATCCTTTATGTGAGGTCTTCCAGTGATAAATCTTACTAAGCGTTCTATGCCTATACCTGCTCCAGCACTTGGCTTTAGGAGGTTTCTACTGGCAAACTCATAGTACAGGCCATAGTCCTTGGGGTTCAATCCATCTTTTAGCATTCTAGAACGTATACGCTCCCAGAGATACTCCCTTTCCCCACCAGATAAAACTTCACCATACCCTTCTGGAAGTATGAGATCATAGTTTCTATAGAATCCAGGTCTCTCAGGGTCTTCTCTATCGTAGAATTCTCTTGGGATACTCAGTACCCAAACAGGATCGTCAGCATTTAAGGAAACTTCATCTTCCCAATGGTCTCCATACTCGTTTAAGAGATCTTGGTAGTAGTATCTCTTAAATGGCCTCTTTGGAACCCTTAGATCCCTGTTAAGAGACGAAAGCTCTTCTGCGCATCTCTCTTTGATGTAGTTTATTAAAGACACGAACATGTCCTCAACAAGGTCAATGACATCTTCCATTGACGCTTCTTTCATCTCGAAGTCTAGCTGTGTGAACTCAAAGGCATGTCTTCCTGTTGAAAACTTCTCTGGAGGTTCAACTCTTATGTTTGGAGAAAGAATGAATACTTTTTCAAGCCCAAATGCTATTGCTATTTGCTTATGAAGGATCATACTGTGCATAAGCCTCATGTCACTTCCATATATTGTTACTTTGAGTGGCTTTATGCCAGAGGTTCTAGGATCTGGCCAAAGTGGATCGGTGATTGGAGATAATATGACTGGGAGGAGCCATCTAAAGCCCTTCCTTATGAAGTAAGATGTAAGGTGACTCAGTATCTCAGTCTGTATTTTTACTATAATTTCCTTGGTGTTGTGTATGATATGATCTATAACCATAGCCATGAGGATTTCCTCCCTTGTGTTGATGCGTTTATCTATGATGAACAATGGAAGAATTATATGAACTTTTTACAACAATACTCTGTATCTTATCTAAAATTAGACAATAAATATGTAAAAATATTGTAAGATATTCAAAAACTGATTACAACTCAGCAGCTAAGTATTTCCTTATTACTTCTTTAAGTGGCCTCATTCTCTCGAAGTATCTAAAAGCAAACCTTGCTACCGAATTATTAGGATTTATTTTTAGATACTCATCCAAGATATTATGTGGCTCGAAGTCAAAAAGGTTTCCTGTAATCGTTGCGTAAACGTTCGTCACCAGGAGAAGGATGGCTAAGTCCCATGCCATGAACTCCACATTGTTTGACCTTATTGCCTGCTCAGCATCTATTACAAAGACGTGATTTTTATCATCTAGCAAGAAGTTGCTTGGCTTCGTATCGCCTAGGACCCATCCCTCATTATGTATGAATGCCAATGCCTCGAATAATGGAAGGAAACCATCTAGCCCAATGTCATACGCAGTTCTTCCTTTAATGTATTCACGAACAATTATCAGTCGTGAATAATCCATTCCCAATATCTTCGGAACTTTTATCACGGGATGCTTTTTCTTGGACCATTCAGTGAAGAAGTTTACCTCTCTAAAGAATCTGGTTTTTGGATTTATTGAATACGGGTAAAAAACTAGTGTCGGTAGACTTATAAGCCACTTAAGAGACCACGGGCTCATGAAGCTCTTTATGACCTTTCCATTAAAAATTCTCGCCTGGTACACTTTGTCATCTCCTCACATATATGCGTGTAATCTATTATAATACATTAAGCTAATGGCTAAGAAAGCTCGTCAACGTGTAGTATTTAAGAACTCTTTGAAGATAATGATATCCTTAGGAAGCCCTCTTTTTAACATTATGTGTGCTCAGGTGTTCTCTTTTTTCTTTAAGGTATGGATACCTCTTAACACTACCACACAATGTACACGTTATAGATACTTTTCCTCTGTTTATTCTCACTCTCGCAGTTTTTCCTGGTAGTAGGTACGCGTTGCACTTCTTACAAATGAATCTTTTGTAAATTCTTGGCATTTTATAGTTGTACTTCATGGCAATTCTCCTAGCAAGCTTAATGTAATCTCTCGCAAGCTCAATCTCGTTACGTTCTGTAAACTCCTTTGCAAGGTTCATCAATATTTCTATCCTTTCACGAACAATCCTGTAAACCCACTTGAACCTTCTCCTTGGCATACTGTTCACTGTTTATAATTCACGGTCCCCTAGTGCATAACTGTGACCTACCCCGCCCTAAAGGGCGGGGCTTCAGGAGGAGTTTGGCCGTTCCTTAACGGAACGACCCTTATCCTCCTCGGCGGGGTCACGCCGCCACTACCGGGTATCCTTACGGACTCCCCGGCTACCTTTTTCAACAGGTTAATTGCGCCATTTACATCTGCATTTATGACAAGGCTACACTTCCTATAGACAAACAGACTATTTCGTTAAATAAATACAATAGTATTTTTCAGTAATCATGGAAACATTTAAATGATGAAGGGATAGAATATTAAGTGAACTGCCTCGATGACGGCAGGATAGCCATCAGAGGCGATAATACTAATCCCACGTGAGGCGGGTCCCGTGGTACCCGCCAATGTCGCTCCCGATGAGCCAAGGATGAAGATGAAGTGGCTGAGGGGGAAGTCCGCGTCCGTTGCTAAAGTTTCGAAAGTATCTTAAATACTACGCGCGGGCACCACCTCTATACTCTCTATTTCTTTTATCCTTGTATCCGCGCCTTGTGCAAGTTATCGATGTCTCTGATTCGTCGACTTCAATGTATTTAATCCCGTAGTACTCGCACTTAAACTTCAGTTTTTGCTTGAACAAACCCCATGGCATATACTATATGTTCTGGTTGTTTACCTCACCTAAATCCATATTTTGCTTTATTTCTTTGAGCTCACCGATTACGATGTTACCAATCTTGTTCGCTAAACAGTACTTGACGATGTAGTTCACAGCTTGGTTAACGAAGTTGTTTACGAAGTTTCTACGTTTTCTCAGCAACCAAGCCATCCTCATACTCATCTTAATACCTGCTTGTCGTAAATAGATTGTAATCTGGCCTTCTCCTTGTTCCACCAGCGGTTGAAAGATTTCAAACCCCGCCCTTCGATGATGAAGGGCGTTCCGCCGGCGGAACTCATCGGAACACAGGTTGCAAAGTTGTCTATACCCAAATCGATTGAAAGGTAAGCTGAATAATCTAAATCAACTTCAACTGGTTGATCCTCGTAAACGTAGTGGATTTCAAACCAGAGACCTTTACAGCGTGGTACTATACGAACTTCCTTGACCTTCTTACCTTTTATGGTTGGAGGTAGCTTGAACTCTAAGTACTTGACGCCAAACTTCTTAGCAAAGTTCTTTCCAAGTGACAGTCTTATTTTGTCACCAACGACCTTAAACATATCCTTCTGGAATATACAAACGAAGAAACCGTCTTTTGGCAGATACTTCGGCAATCTAATAGGCCTGTTGTAGTTACCCTTTTGTCTTTCCTTTAACAATCTAAAGAACGATTTCATGTTTCGATCCACAACCTTCATTGTTTGCTGAGCCACCTGAAATGGTAGAAGCCTGTAGTTCTCGTTATCCTTGACCAAATGGTACGCTTGCTCGTACGGAAGGTATTTACCATTTTGGAAAAAGTATTGTCTAACCACGTAGAGTGTGTAGTTATACAGGTTCTTAGATATCCTGCAAAGAGTCCTAACGATCAAGTACTCCTTCTTCTTTAGTCTTAGATGATTCCTCTGAATACTGTACATCCTATTATGAGCGCAATATGTTAGAGTATTTAAACTTAGCTACCCGCCCCGCCTCCCCTTGCGTATCCCCACCTTAAAAGGCGAGGTTTTGCAAGCAACGATTTTATAAATCCTGCCGCTCGTTTAAATATGCTTTGAGAGGTGAGGGCATGCACAGAGTAGTCACCATTGAAAAGATCTCAGTGGATGCTAAAGACTTTAAGTCATTGTACTTTCGTGATGAGATGTGTGCACGTGCCAGGCCAGGACAATTTCTTATGGTGTGGGTTCCTGGGGTGGATGAGATCCCTATGAGCATATCGAGGATCAACATGAATGGCTATTCTTCAATATCTGTGCTTAAGGTTGGGGAAGCAACTTCAAGACTACATGAGATGAATGTAGGTGATAAGATAGGTATAAGGGGACCCTTTGGGAATGGTTTCACAATAGAAGAATACAATAACATAGCCTTTATCGCTGGAGGAAGTGGTGCTGCTGCTGTGCTTTCTGCTATATATTATGCACTCTCAATTGGAAAGAAATTTGATGTGTTTTTAGGCGCTAGAACATCAGATCTTCTTCCGTTTCTTCAAGAACTAAGAGTTTTGGGTGTGCCCTTGTACATCTCAACGGATGATGGAAGCCTTGGCTATAAAGGAACTGTGGTTGATTTATTCAAGGAGAAACTTCCTAAAAAGAGTTATGATCTTATCGTAGCATGTGGTCCTGAAAAGATGCTCTATAGCATAGCGCTTCTCAGTGAAGAAACTGGAATAAGAGCTCAGATATCTGTTGAAAGGTTTATGAAATGTGGAATGGGAATCTGTGGAACATGTTCCCTTGGCGAGTATTTAGTGTGCAAAGACGGCCCTGTCTTTGATGCGAGTGTGCTGTTAAAGACTGAGGAGTTTGGAAAAATAAAGAGAAAAGGATCAGGATATCCAATAAAAATTTAGGTACTAAGGTGAAGGAGTGTATATTGGACTGTTCTCTGGAGGATATCCTCTCGTAAAGACCCAGGCTATTATTGAACCGTTATGGACTTTATAAGATGAGGGTCCAACTTCGGATAACTTCCAAGTCTTTGACGCTTCATCCCAGTACCAGAAAGACCACCATGTACCTTCGTTTGCCCAATCTCCGTAAACTCCGTTTATCCCATTCACGAACGCTCCGTAAGCTCCTATCGTGTAGTCAACATCTGCAGCACTTATGGTAGCAGCAAGGGCATCACTTCCATTCACGACATATACTTTAGAAACTGTGTAATTATCCTCAGAGTACTGTATGACCACAGTCACTTCTATAAGACCAGACACTCCACTAAGTGTGAAGTTTTCTAGGGATACGCTCTCTGTGGGTATGTATATAGTTTCATATCTAACAAGACTTCCACTTTCGTTATATATGGGTATTGTTGTTTTCACAAAACTGTCCATGTATTCCCTCAGGTCGTTCAAGAGCTCCTCGTGCTTGTCCTTTAGGTCATTAAAGGCTTCCTCTAAGTTCGCGTACTTTTCTTTAAGACCCACGTACTCTGAGTGCTCCATATAATATAGGGTTCCAAATGCTATAGTCATCACTAGGAATATCGCGAACAGAGCTGCAAAGATCTTATCTCGAGAGATACTAATCACCTCCTCAAACAGGCAACGATTGAATTGTCTTTCCAATTTTATACCCAATACTGCCTCCTATAGTTGCAAACAAACCGTCTAAAAATGAGGCAGGGATGGACTTGAATAAGGGATCCCAGCTTCCCCAGTTAATGATTATATAACACTTTGCAAGTGCAGCTCCAAAATATCCAAAGAAGAATGACAGAATGATCACAAGGATATACTCATTGCGGAGGTACCTTAGATTATTTTTAAGAAGCTGCAGAGCAGAACCCCATGCAAGGTAGTATAAAAACCAAAAGACGTTAGGATAAACAAGTTCTGAAACAATACCGTATACAAGCATCATATAAAAGCTTTCAGTTTGAGAATCCTCATGAAGTGTAGCAGCTATAAGAGCGCCATATATGATTCCTCCAGGCAGATAAAATGTAAGTGCTGTCATTACGGGTATTACCTTATAGAGGAAGGGTGGAAGAAGCATTCCCCACCAAATACCCGAGCTTAAAAGTGCTCCAAATATCGTTGAAAGGGCTAGGATCTTTGGGGTTATTTTGTAGTATGTCATTGCATATGCTCCATAGCTTGCGATCATAGCAGAGCTGATGATCAGCACAAGGGCTAATCTGAGCTTTATTTCTAGTGATTCTCCATAGCTCCTTGTGATATACACTAAAAGCGATAGTGGAAAGGCGACTAAAAATAATGTCATTAGTATACCACTTATATTTTTATAAACATTCCTCGAAAATAAGATATCGCTGGCAGCATCTCTGATGCTCATGGAATCTAGTCCTCCCTTACCCTTATATGAGGTTGTATATGAACACAATATAATCCAATATGAGGGAGTATTATATAAGTTGTCATTTTTATCCAATATATAAATGGTGAGTCGATGGATCGATGGCTTGAGTTCAGTGATATGGAAGTACTCTTTGGAGACAAGAAGAGGATATACTTTGGATCGCTTTCCCTAGAAGAAGACTACGCCCTCATATATGGAAAAAGTGGATCCGGAAAGACGACACTTATACACGCATTACTTGGAATAATACCAAACGTAAGGCCTGGAAAAGTCCTTGGGAAAATAAGGATATTGGATGTGTTCTCGAAGGATGGTCACTTAAAAGAGGAGTTTAGGAGGATCACAAGGAGGGCATTTCTAGTACTTCAGGAAGTAGATCATAATCTCTTCGCTAAAAGCGTAGAGGATGAGTTCATGTTGGACTTTGAGAGCATACCAAGAGACGTTATAAAGCTACTAGGGCTTGAGTCACTGCTTTCGAGGGATATAGAATCTCTTTCATATGGAGAAAAACAGAAAGTAGCACTGGCGATTGCGTTGTCTCATGGGTCAGAAGTTATATTTATGGATGAGCCTCTTGCACACTTGGATATTCCCTCAAGGAAAGGTCTCAAGCAGACACTTGATAGAGTAGTCTCTCTTGGGAAGAAAGTAGTTGTTTCAGAGCATAGGGTAGGATATTTCATGAATTGTAAAGTCAAGGTAGAGGTCACAAGAGATGGTGTTATATACAGGCATAATATAGAGCAAAGGAACTTAAAAGATATTATAAAAGGAACAAAGGAATCAAATACTAGAAAAAAAGGAGGCACCATCTTAAGGACTCGAGGTTTAGAGATCACGGTGGGTGATTTCAAGTTATATGATGTGAACATTGAGATCAATGAAAACGAAATAGTGGGAATTATAGGATCAAATGGTTCTGGGAAGACTACGCTTGCAAAAGCACTTTCTGGAATAATAGATCATAAAGGAGAGATATTCATTGAAGGAAATAGGATGCATAGAAAGGATCTCTTAGGGAAGGTAGCTTACATGCATCAAAACCCAGATATACAGCTTTTCGAAACATCCGTTTGGAAAGAGGTAATGTTAGGAGCAAAAGAGGATCCAATGCCATATGTGAAACTTTTAGGTTTGGAGAATTATTTAGGAGTAGACCCTCATGTGTTGAGTAGAGGAGAAAGACTTAGGGTTGTTTTGGCAGCTCTTTTGTCAAGTGCGCCGAAAATAGTAATTCTTGACGAGCCGACATCTGGACAAGACGTAGAAAGTACAATCAATATCATTAGGGCGATAGTAGAGTCTAATAAGTCAGTGATAATAATAACACATGAGATAGATCTCGTCAGAGAAGTATGCGACCGTGTTTACATAATTAAAGAGGGAACAACTCATGAAATTGATCCAAAGAATGTCACTGAGGACATTTTTTGACATGGGTTGCTGGAAGTTACGATATAGGATCTTGATAGTGGTCGTTTACTCTGTACTCTCTGTGTTATTGTATAAGTCCTTTGTAGTCTTTGCTGTCATTGCATGTGTAATAGCTGTGATGAATATAAGTCAATACAAAAGAACGCTCGTACTAATCTCATATATATTCATTTTAAGCGTGCTTTCACAAGGGTTCTTCTATTATGGTTACTATGAGGGTTACGATGTCCACGTGATCATGTGGGTACTCAAGCCAGGGACACCTTTCCTTGGCCCAGTAACGGGAGGAATAGCACTAACACTTGAGGGTCTTATACATGGGATGATAGTAGGGACGAAGATATCTACTCTCATGCTCTTGGGAATAGCTTTCGCAAGTAAAACGAAGATCTCAGAGTTTGTACCCTTGATAAAAAAATATTCAAATGAGCTTGCACTGTCCGTAGCAATAGTCCTTAGATATATTCCGATAATTGCAGAAGATTTTGAAAATGCTTATAATGGGCTCTTGACAAGAGGTATAAGTGAAATAGGAAAAATCAAAACCATAAAGCTTTTATTTAAAGCTGTAATAGTCAATCTCTCAAAGAGGGCAGAGTCCATAGCAATAATAATGTATTTTAGGGGTCACGTTCGAGTCAAATGATCATTTTGATCTGAAGAACTCGTTAACAAAATTTCTTGCCTCTTTTAATGCTTCTTCTGGAACATTCGCCCACATTCCTGGTGAACCCTCTACATTCTTCAGAACACCTTCTCCTGTTCCAAGGAACATACCCTCACTTATGACCCCCCTCAGATTCTTTGGTGGAAGCAGTGCAACGGCTACAGAGTCACCTCCTTTTACACTGAGATCATTTGTGACAACTGTAATACTGGCTCCTCCAACGTCAACTCTACACACAAGTAAGTTATCAGCGTTTGGATGTTTTGACGTGGAGAGAACTTTACCTACTCTTATATCTACAGCGTGTGCTATTTCTCCATCCTTGCCAGCGAGGAGTCTCCAGTCGAGGTTATATAATATGTTCAGACAGAACCTTATCCGAGCGATCATTTCCCTTACTGTCTCATGATCACCCTTCTGAGCTCTTTCTAAGAGATTTTCCGCCCAACTCTCTCCTCCAAGTGCTGACAGTATTTGTTTAGCGCACTCTTTAAGTTCTTTAATGTATTCACTCTTTACAAGATCCTTTTTATTCATATATGAGTACTTTATGGTCATAATAGCCTTTTGTGCTCTTTCTAGGGCCTCCATGGCTTTAATCCTCTCTTGCCGTTGTATGTACTTTCCAGACGTGAATATTTTTCTGAGGAGCTCTATAGCCTTTTCTGCACTTATTATCCTAAAGTCATTTGCAGTATCAAACATGGCATTAGCCTCCTAAAAACCTCTTGATGGTACTAAATGAAATTAATCAAACATTATTTTTACTAATCCAAGCAATAAACTCTCTAAATATTGTTAAGAAGCGTTGTTCTTCTTCCTATACATCTTCGCAGTGAAGCTCTTTACGATCTCTATGAAATCCTTGACAAGCCCCCTTCCTCGGGCTTTTATCTAGTTCACTTGTCTGTCGAGATCTCCCTGATCCTTTTGTTTGTAAGATGATACCCTTGCGTAGATCATTACATGCGTCCCATAGCGTGGTTGCTCTTCTCTTAGACGAAGAATACGTTTTATCTCACTTTCAGGAACTCTCAGCTGTCTCACTAGGCCTACAGAGCTTATCCATATATAAGCACAACACTATAAAACTTATTTAAAGCTTCCAAGATATCACTAAGAAGCCCTCACTTCTCAAGGCTGCCCTCATCCCTGCCCTGAAAGAGCGAGGAGTAAGCTTTGGGGGAGTGGTCTTACTCTCGTACTCCTATCCCCGTGCGGGACTCCCCTATGGGGGTATTAAGGATATAATGGAGTGTTCGATATTTTTAAACGTTACTCCGCCCTAAGGGGCGAAGCTTGAATCGACTTTGTCAAAGTTAATATAAGACAAAAAATAGACAAATATATAACCATAATTAACAAGGGATATTTTAGTGACTTGAGCTGGTATGTGCCATCCATGCGCTTTGTAAAAGACAACGGCACATAGGTAAAAATCTAAGGGAGCAATGCATCCTAGCGAGTTAGATGCATTTAAGTAATGATTTTGATCTCGGAGGGAACTTGATGTTCGACATACTCGAAAAAGTTCTAAAGCATGGTGAAAAACTTGGCCTTGACTACGTTGAGGTTAGAGGAGAAGAGTTCGAAATGACAAACATCGAGGCCATTGATAAGCACATAAACTACCATAAGAGATCCGAAAAGGGCTTCTTTGTCAGGGTTCTTTATAAGGGCTCTTGGGGGCAAAGCAGTACGACAGATGAATCGAAGATTATCGAGGCCCTAGAACAAGCATATAAAATAGCAAGAGCTTCTGAGGGATCTGTGACTCTCAAAGAGGTAAAACCCGTAAAAGATGACGTTAAAAAGGGACTGAAAATAGGAGATGTATCACCAGAGGATAAGATAGAGCTACTCAAAGATATAAGATCCTCAATACTCGGAAAGGATGTTAAAGGTTTAGTAAAAAGTGTAAGAATTAGATATAGAGACCGAGAAGGAAGGAAATACTTAATGACAAGCGAAGGAACTGAGATAGCACACGACACAGACTACGTCTGGAGATACGTCTGGGTTTCTGGAAAGATGGGAGAAAAATCCCAAGGAGTAAGAGACGAGCGAGGAGATTCTTGGAGAGGATTTAAGGTTCTAGAGGTAGAATATGGTCCTGAAAAGGTTGCAGAGGTCCTCATAAAAAGACTCTATGGTCAGTTAGAGGGACGTGTTGTAAACCCTGGAACTTATGACATCGTTGTAGCCCCAGAGGTTGTTGGAGTTATAGCTCATGAAGCTCTGGGTCATCTTGTGGAGGCAGATTTAACGATGAGTGGTGCACTGGCGAACAAGCTTGGACAAAAAATAGCCCCAGACTACATAAATATCGTAGATGATGGACGCTTGGAAAACGGTTTTGGAACTGAGCTATACGATGATGAAGGAGTTCCCACGAGGCGTGTCGAGATCGTCAAGAACGGTATTTTAATGGAAGTGCTCACAAACAGGGAGTATGCTCACAAGTTCAACCTTGAGCTTACAGGGAATGCAAGAGCAGAGGATTACACGTATCCACCCATAATAAGGATGAGAAACACGTTCTTCCTTCCAGGAGATTACTCAAAGGACGAGCTCTTTGAGGGCATAAAGGAAGGTCTTTACATAGTCTCATTCATGGGAGGAGAAGCGGATCTAAGTTCATCCTTCCATGTAGGAGTACAAGAGGCATACTATATCAAGAACGGGGAGATATCCAGACCTGTATATGTGGGTGCTATCACTGGAGTAGCCCTTGAATGGCTCTGGAAGATAGACGCACTAGCAAACGATCTTGACTTTGAGACTGGAAGATGTGGTAAGGGACAGGAAGCCCTTGTCTCTAGTGGAGGTCCTCACATAAGAGTTAGAGGCGTAAAGCTTGGGTGATGATCTTGATAGATGTTCTTGAAAAGGTTGTGAAACTTGGAGAAACTCTAGGAGCAAGGGAAGTGTTCATATATGGGCTGAGATCCACAATGATTTCCTATGAAGTGCTCGTAGGAAACGTATCCTCGAGGATATCAACGATCTCAGGAGCACAAGTAATAGTTTCAATAGGGAAGAAACATGGAAGTGCTTATACGACAGATATCTCTGAGAATGGACTTCTTAGGGCCTTAACAAATGCTATCTCAATAGCAAAGGCATCTAAAGAAGACCCCGAATGGCCTGGGATTCCAAATTATAGTAACACATATGAAGAGCGTAAAGACGTAACATATGACATAGAGATCGCGTCTAAGGCTGTACAAGAGCTTCATAAGAGCCTTACCAAAGAGAACAGGATGGTATATATGGTAGGATATAACGCTCAAATAGAGGAGTCCTATATTGTGAACTCTTATGGAGCTGAAATAGTGACCACAGGCTACGGAAATGCGCTCTCTTCATACCTCTCCGTGAAGACCTCAGAGGGAGCAAGTCCTGGGATACAAGATTACATTATATCTAAGGAGCAAATAGAGGATCCATCTTCTCTGATAAAAAGTCTTGAATTCCTTGCTAAGAAGGCAGAAAATACTATAAGAGCAAAAGACATGAGTGTTCCAACAATATGGCATCCATCCGCTATTTCTAGCCTCCTAACATACGGTTTTGTGCCTGCAATTAAAGGAGACGCAATACATAAGAAGAGTAGCAGATATCTCGGAAAGTTCAGCGAAAAGATATTTAGTGAGCACCTGACAATATACGACGACCCTACGAGGAAGGATCTCATAAACTATGTACCTTATGATGCCGATGGAGTTAAGACTAAGAGAATGGAGATCGTGGAAAAAGGAGTCCTTAAGGAATCCCTATGGAACTATCACTGGGCGTCCTTAGAAGGAAGAGAGACCACTGGACATGCCACAAGAGATCCCAGAACAGGATCATATGGAATAAACGTGCATAACCTTAGTATAGAGTTCGGAAAGAAGTCCTTTGAGGACATGATCTCTGAGATCTCTGAAGGAGTATACATCATGTCCCTCCAAGGTGCTCATTCGACAAATCCTGAGAGTGGCAGATTCTCTGTGATGGCAAATCCAGCATACTACATAAAAGAAGGGGAACTCGTGGGATGTCTTCTAGGAGCATCCATAACGAGTAGTGTGGACGAAGTCCTCATGAAGTTTAGAGAAGCTAGCAGAGAATATAAAGAGACCTTTAGATGCACGCTTCCGTGGGTTTTAGTAGAAAACGTTAAGATCACTTCTCGTGTCTAACCTTTTTTCCACCTTTTTTCTTTTTTCCCACTATAAGTCTCTGGAGGATCGGTGGTGTAAGTATAGAAGACACTATTACGAGAAGTATCGTTGAATATAACATCGTAGTGCCTTCTACAGTGCCAAGAATGTTTGAGGATATTGCAATGCTCGCAACGACGAGTGCTACTTCCATACGAGGAACCATCCCCACACCTACTATAAGGCTACTTCTTGTGGACTGCCCAAGTATCTTCGCTCCAATGAATGCTCCTATTATCTTTCCAAGTATCGCTAGGACGATGAATGTGTAAGGTATCCACGTGAGCAAGATCTCAGATAGTGCGTTCGATGAGTGTGCTCCCAGACTTTTTATCTCTAGGACTATTTCGAACCCTACACCCACGAAGAACAACGGTATGAACATCGCGTACGCTATACCCTTTATTGCGTTCAATATCACTTGTCTTTCCTTGGTTTTCCCCAGTATAAGCCCAGCAAAGTAAGCTCCAGTAATCGCTGCTAGTCCAAGACTTTTGGCAAGTATTGAGAAGACTATTACAAAGACTATTGCAAGTGATATGTATGTATATTCCGCCTGGACGTACTTTTCTATGCTCCTAGAGAGAGGCGAGATTATCCATTTGTAGAAAGCGAGCACGACAACAAAGAACGTTGCTATACCTACTCCAAGAAGGTAAAGGTTTCTCGATCCGAGAACGATACCAAGGACTACTATGCCAATGATATCATCTATAACAGCTGCAGATATTATTATCACGCTGTAATCTTTCCTCAAGACGTTTAAGTCTGTAAGCACTCTAACTGTGAGTCCTACAGAGGTTGCCACTGCTATTGTGGAATATATCAATGCTAGATCTCGGTCCATGCCAATAAGCGTGAAAGTACCAAGGATTAAAATAAATGGTACTACTGATCCTAAGAAGGCCACTGAGAACCCATACTTTATAGACCTCTGCAGGTATCCCACATCCGTCTCTAACCCTGAAATGAACATTAGAAACATTATTCCCAGGAGTGAAAAGACCTCATAGATCTCAGAGCCACAAGCGTCCAATAATTCTTCTGAGATAAAGCTAAAGATAGTAGCTAAGATTATACCTAAAAAGAGCTCTCCTAGAACCATAGGAATATGCTTTCTTGATAAATACTCATCAAGAAGCTTCACAGAAGCTAACGTTATTCCTAGGACTATGAGGAACGCTGTCGTGGGTTCCATAGGAGATCACTTCCATTCCTTGTGACGTCGAATAAGCACCTTGGGGGACATGATGTTCGGCCTAACCGTTTAGATTATCCCCGAAAGCAAAGTCCCGAACTTCAATATTATCTCATGAAGTGTAAGTTCTCCAAGGAGCTCCTTCTTCTCATTTACTATGGGGAGATATCTTATCCTATATCTTCTCATCTTGTTAAGAGCATCCTTGATGTACTCGTCTGGATGGGAAACTATTAAATGTCTTGTCATGACATCATCAACGGTCTCAGCAGCAAGATAGGAGACGAGTTTCGCTCCTCCAAGGGAATACTCAGACGGTTGAAGCTCGCTAAGAAAGCGCAATATATCATATTCCGTCACAATTCCTATAAGGTGCATTGTCTCCTTTGATTCTACAACCCAAACATGTCTGTAGCTTCCTATTATCTTAAGTGCCTCAATAAGGTGAGTACTACTTGTTATTATGGGCACCTTCTCGAGATCCATTTTGGCTACAGAAGATACTTTCATGTGATAGAATTTCTTCAATACCTCAAATGCTGTTGGCATAGCCATGAAGATCACACAAGTGATGACACGTAGACATTACTCTTTTATGAAAGATGTGAAAAATAGACTTTTCGAGGATCATTCTATGACACGATATACCCATAGATCCTTCTCCATAAGTGCATAAGCGAGGAATCCCGCTATTAAATTACTTAGTGCCATACCTATCCAAACGCCAATTGCGCCATAACCGAGGAGTATTCCAAGAACATAAGATAGAGGAACACGAAGGCCCCAAAGTCTCACAATGGATATGAGCATATCATACTGAGTCTTACCTGATGCCCTGAACGGTGCCAGACTAACAATAGAAAGTGCAAAGAACGGTGCAGACAGACCAAATGTCCACATACCAAGAACACTTGTGCTTATCACGAGATTTCTTAAGGGATCCTCTGGGTTCCTGTGGAATACTTCAAGTATAGGTCTTGCGAAGACTGCAACTAAGATAGCTCCTGCAAGTCTCAAAAGAACTACTATAAGTGCTGTCTTTCTTGCTATAATTTTAGCTCTCGAGAAGTCGTTATTTCCTATGGCCTGACCTATCATCGTTGCAGATGCCATGTTAAAGGCATACGTCATCCAGGTGAATATATCCATTACACGATTCACAAGAGCCCATGAGGCTATCATGTATCCTCCTACTCTTGAAATTACGATCAGGAGAACGAAGAAGCCCGACGTGGTTATAGTCCTTGAGACTCCAAGAGGAGCTCCAACGACTATAATCTTCTTTACTAAGGAAATATCAAGCTTGAAATGCCTTAGCTTCAGTTTAATCATGGGATGAGCGAATATTAAGATCATCAAGGTAATTGCCTCTAGCACCTCAGCTATGAGTGTTGCTATTGCTGCTCCTCTCACCTCTAGCCTTGGGAATGGCCCCCAACCATATATGAGAAAAGGATCAAGAACAGCATTCAAAGTCACAAAAGGAACCCTCACATAAAGCGCAATCTCAGGATAACCCCATACACGGAATGCCATTCCTCCGATCATTGTTAGACCCATTACCGTTTGTCCTATAAGAGCTATCGGAGCATAACTCATGAAACTTTCAGTGAACTCATCACTTAACATTAGAAGTCTTGGGATAAACCCCAAGAGGACATAGACAAGTACTGCTAAGGGAACTCCTATTAATGTGACGACTATGATTATATGCGCGAGAGCTTTCTTTGCATCCTCATCCCTTCCAGCGCCCCTATTCTGTGATATAAGGGATATTGCAGCACCTCCCATTCCGAAGACGAACGAGAATACGAGGGCAATTACGGGCCAAGACATTGTAGGAGCAGAGAGAGCAGAAGATCCAAGGCCTCCCAGCCAGAAAGTATCCAGTAGGTTATATATTGTGGAGAGTAAATTAGATATGATCATTGGTGTTGCTAACTTCATTAACGTCCTTACTATGGGTCCATGAAGTATCTCTTGCCTTCTCCTTTCCACAGGATCCACAACGAACACCATGGAGACAATGTTCGATATAGAACATTTCAAATATTTTCCTTTTATAAACCTTATTATAAATTTATAATCATCGCTCTAACGTACACAAAACATATTTGTTATTTGCGTTTCTAGCGGTAATTCCGAAAAATGTACAAGAGGTACTTCACTGACAATAAATCTTACAAAACGTCGCTACGAAAGCTTTCCACTTTAATGGGGAGATGAAGTAGGGGAAGTGGGCTGTCTCATGTTTAGTATTTATTCTTGGCTTGTTTTATTTGGTGTCTTGGATGAGGTCCTGGGGGTGGTGGGGAGTACTCTCAAGACTGGTTTGGATAATTCCCACGCGAATAAGATTGTCGAGATCGTGGGGAAGCATGATAGAATTACCCTCGAAAACCCGAAAAAACTCTGGTCTCGAGACAGC
>JAGGXY010000124.1:0-14491 GCA_021162855.1 Methanobacteriota archaeon | reverse complement strand
GGGGCTAGGTGACTCTTATTTTCCCCTTTTCTAACCACTCTTGGACTGTTTATGATGGATTCCAAGAATTTCTTTTATGCGATAAGACCTCTCCATTGGAAACCATATAATACTTAATACTACACTCACAAAAATATTAAAAAATTGCTTAATAGAGAAACAGCTTGATTCCCTTCTTCTATCTCAATTTTATTTTAGTGTTTCTGTTTACAATTTGTTGCCGAGAAATCCTTATACTTTAGTGCAAGAGGAATGTCAAGACACTTTCTAAGAGCTCTTTCAAATTTGGCTTTCTGTCAAGGAAAATACCTTGTATTAAATTACGGGAGCCCCCTCCTTTTACTTTATATCTGGCACTTAGCTTTTCATATATGTCCCTCGCACGCCCTCTCGATGAAAATATTAAAAACTTATTTTCATCACTTACTCCCAGAAAAAGTGTTATTCCAGACCTCGAGATCTCTTTTACAAGGCTATCTCTGAGTTCCCATGGTATATTATCTAAAGCTGTTATGATATCACTTCCAAGTTTCCTTGATCTCATCTTTGCGATTTCCACTAGAGCTTCAACGAACTTGTATTTCCATACCTTTTCCTCAGAGATCTTTCTTGTAAATTCTTCCTCAAAGGCTTGAATTGCCTTTATCAACGGGGGAGTGCTCCTATTAAGGGTACTGAGTGATCTCCAGTAATCCTCCAGAATATTATTTAATATCCTAAATGCTCTATATCCTGCAACGAACTCTATACGCCATACGGACGATGTCTTCTTGTATGTTTTGAGGATCTTTATTGGAACGACCTCTTTTGTGTTCCTCACGTGAAGCCCGCCACACGGAACAGAGTCATAGTCTTCTATGGAAACGATCCTAAGAACCTTTATTCCTTCTTTTGGAGGTTTTCTAAGACCTTCTATAGCCTCATTTCTAAGCATTAAAGAGGTCCTAACTTCAAGTCCTTGCTTAGCTATTTCGTTTGTCACTATTTCTGCGTTTTCTATCATATCTTTTGTTAATTTCTCTGTTTTAATCTCTATCTTGGAGTGGTCATCAAATATCTGAAATCCTTCTGTTTCTAGACTATAAAGTCTAAAAAGAGTCGCTGAAAGGAGATGTTGTGCCGTATGCTGTTGCATGAAATCATAACGCCTATCCCAGTCAAGGGATATCTCGACAACTTCACCTGGCTCAGGTATCAACTCGCCAGTAATAGTTCCCATATGCCAAATCTTGTTGTCTATCACTTTATGTGAGATAACGTCTATTTTCCACTTTTTCCCTATTATCCTGCCAGTGTCGTGTGGCTGTCCTCCACCGCCTGGGTATAATATAGTATCTTCTAACAGTATTTCGACTGATCTTCCAGAAATAATTACGTCTTCTACTTTTGATTTCATTCTCGAGAGATAGGGATCTCTATAATACATAGGAACTTCCAAATCTAGCACCTCAGAGGTCAAACAGGGTCTTCTGTTTCACTCCAGATTTGAGTTCACTTTCACTGACATTAAACACTGAAAGTACTCTCATTACTGCAGGTATTATCTGTTTATCAATGTAGTATTCCACGTCGATCCTATGCTTCTCCGGATCATAAAGATCATACAATATGGCTTTCTCTGAGAGTTTTTCTCCTCCCCTCTTTATTATTAATATACCCACTTTCATGCCGGGTCTGTACTTGAATCCATATTTAAGGGCTTCCTTAACAGCTCTTACATGAGCCTGCTCTGATACATATTCATCCAAACTTCTGGTAATAGTTTTGTAGATGACTAACTTTTCGACAAGATCTTCAGTTATATTTCCAGAGGATAATTTCTTTATGATATCTTTTACATAACTCTTTGCTTTTTCTGGATTTCCTTCTTTTAAAACTATTTCTATGACCTTTTCTTGGACTTCTTTTGCTAGCTCACACCAGTCTCCACGCCTTACCTCAAGTCCTCGAATATATATTTCTCCGGATTCTGTTACTCCAGCATACCTCTTCTTAACGCCTGTGAACAGGACTCTCTTAAATATTGTTTCAATTTCAAGTTCTAGTGGAAGCGTGCTGTTTACCTCTTTAATAAACTCCTCAAGTTTTGGATGATTCATGACAAATATCGAGTCTGTATTATGTACAAGTACCCAATTTGCAAAGAATTTGTGGGTATCTTCAACTTCGATGTCGTATACGTATCCATCGTATTTAATTTCTTCAACTTTCTTAAAGCGATACACTTCAGGTACAAATTTATTGCCCTTACTTAGGTCTTTATCCTTAAGCGTGACCAGTAAATTTGTTTTCCTTCCTAACTCAGTTGGCTTTACTTCAATGAATGTTCTGCTGCCGTTGTTATTGAGAACCCCAATTAAGCTGTGGTCTTCAGTCACGTCAACGTGCCACTCGTCTGTAAGCCATACCCTGTACATCCTTTTGTTTGTCTTGTGTCTCATTACATATTTTATAGGTTTCCATATGATATTGCCCTGATTGTCAACTGTGATCGTCTCCACATTCTTTAAGAACTTATATTCTTTACCATCCTCACCTACAGCATCAGGCTCATTATCAAATAATTTTTCTATCTCCAGAACTTCTATTTTGCCATTCTCTCTTTTAACAAGAATTTTAGAGTCTCCAGAAACACTGTCACCATACAGGACTTTTATTCCATAGGATTCTGCCTTTTCTTTCACTAGCTTTATGAAATATCTTCCCCAAGCAGTAGTGGCTTCAGCACATTCTCTTTTATACCATCTTGCTCCCACCCATCCTGTATACCCATAGAATGAGTTAGCTAGAGTCTTAAGGGCAAGTTGCTGTATATTAAGGACCTTATACTCCTTGGAATCTTTAGGATATTTCTTCATTTGTGCTTTAATCTCCTTTCTTTTTTCTATTAGGCTCTTTAGAATATGTCTATAGAATCCATCAGGCCTTTTGAGGAACCTGTGTCCTACTTCAGGTGCTATGTACACCTCCTCGTCTGGGACCTTAATATATGGAGGCACATATGTGTCAGGGGATATATTGTACGTTATCATTATCGTGGGATACATCGCACCGAAGTCAAGATACACGACGTCCTCAAAGAGACCTCTCTCAGGCTCCAGTACAATAGCCCCTTCATAGATGCTCTCTTCACTAACCTCAGCTTTATTTGGTGCTATTTCTCCCATCTTGTAGGCCTCAGCAACAAGATACCAATCTACTTGCCTCCCTCTACTCAGCGCATAAGCCCTTCCTATGGGCTGTCTTATGAGTTTTGCTATCTCGAACTGAAAAGGCAGAAGCTCTTGACCGACAAGATATGTAGCAAGAGCATCGTCCTTTGCATACGATATAAGTTCTTTTCTAAGTTTAGGATCCTTCCAGTACTTTGCTATGTCCTGGGGTTTAATTATTGTTCTTTCAGATTTCTTCATAACACCAAGATATTGGGCGATGTTCTTCAGTGTCTTCACTTTGACTTCGGGAAGGTCTCTTTCAACGATTATGTAAAGATCTACTAGAGCTCTTCCAGGGGCTCTTGCTTCTTTGATAAAACCTGCTGGCCTAATAAGTAATGAAGAACCATCTCTTCCAATCTTAAGTGTTATTCCATATTTCTCAGCTCTTTTCTTGAGATATGGCCAATCAAACTCGTTTCCATTATATGTTAGTATTATGTCAGGATCATATTTTGCTACAAGCTCTAAAAAGTCTTCTATGAGTTTCTTCTCATTATTTTCGGAAATGAAGATACCTACCTCATTTTCACTTGCTCCAGTGGCATATGAAATCATTATAATCTCATCTTTTTCAGGATCCACCGAGATCTCTGGATTAAGAACCTCTATGTCAAATGCAAGGATCCTTAGAGGATACTCTTTGTCTAGGGGAACATATTTAACTTCATGTGCAATATACTCTGGGTATCTTAACTTTCTCTCGATAGGCTCCACTACACATTCGACTCCATCCATAGGGTGTAGTCCTTTGTCTATGATATATCTTATCGCGAACGGTATGTCAGCTTCCCTAACTTCAAGCACGCCTTCAACGTTTTTCACTTGCTCTCTAAGATTTGGTACGTTCTTGGGAAAGTTTGCAGTAATCCTTATGACATTTCTTTCTCTTCCGTAGTCTTTTCTTTTTACGATTTCCGTCCTTTTAATGCCATTTATTTTTTCTATTTGTTCTCTGATAAGATTTATGTCATAATTCTCGTCAACTATCGCGTAGAAATAAGGCTCAAAGTTAGGATCATAAACTACAACAGTACCACCATCTTCTGTCTTTATCCAAAGCCTTACCCAGGCCTTTCCGCCGGCATCTATATAATCTGCATCAAACAACATTCCTTTCAGAATAATTTTCTCAGATGAGTTAGGCATTTAAGACACCACATATCGTGAGAATAACATTATTGCTCAAATGCGCTTAAGATTTTTTCATATATTAATCTTCGTTTTTTGCTCTTCTCTATACTATAAAGTTTTTTAACTATGAGCTCAGGAGTACTTTTACCTATTTTTCCGAATATGGGTTGTCTATTTACAATAAGCCTAAAGTTAGAATCTAAACCTTTCGCTTCTATCCCGTCAACTCTTATATCCTCCAATCTCAGAAGAATCTCCCTTCCAAGATGTGTCACAAGGATACAATAGTCACCTTGGTCTTTTAATATTCGTATTATCTCTGAGATTATCGTAGCAGCAGCCCCGGGCTCTGTCATGGATTCTGCAAGCTCGTCTATGAGAATAAGTTTTTTACCCCGAGCTGTGATAAGGGAGACAAGTGACTTTAGTGAGTGTTCAAAAGCTCCTGCAGATAGGCTTTTTCTGGCACCTTTATAATACCTTATAATATCCACGACATCAAACCAAGCGTCTTTTGCAGGAACTGGGAAACCAGCTTGTGCCAGTATCTGGAATATTAACACAGTCTCAAGCAGTGTTGTTTTTCCACCACTGTTGGCCCCAGTAAGCAATGTAACTGATGACTCCATAACTTTGAAAGGGGAATCCTTAGGTATTTTTCCAATTACATACGATATGGGTTGAGGATCTTGTAAAAATGGATTTCTTCCTTTAATGAATCCAATACCTCCTTTGAACACCCTAGGAAAGCACCATTCACCCATTGCTGTTATGTATATATAAAGTGCTAGCATTGCATCAAGGAACTTTATATGCTCAATAAGGTCATTCAGGAGCTTGATCTGATGTATGAGCCTCTTAACAATAACAAGAGCCCTATCATAGAGGGCTTTTGAAAGGTTTCGTAAGGATTTCTCTTTTAACTTTTTGTAATGTGTATCTTTTATCCTAAGGGGATATGTCCTTATTACAAGGTCTTCTTCGAGATCTCCTAATATTTTAGAGATTCTCTCTTCAATTTTAAGTGCTTCTTCATCAATTAATGCTTTTATATCTTCCAGACCTTTCATTATCTCAGATAAACTTTCTGATCCTTTTATAAAAGCTTCTAAAAGCTCACTACCCCGAAGTCTGATTTCATATTGTTCTGCCTTATTTATTATATTCTTATTTGCCTCTTCTAAAAGATTTAAAATAATATCGTCGAGAGATTGTAATTTTTTAATTTTCATTTCAATTTCAATGAGTTCCTTGTCTAATAATGCATTACGTATCATATTTAAGTTAAAAGTGTCCATGAAGACCTCTTCCGGAAGCATCTCAATAAGGGATCCAATAGCGTTTAAGCTGTCCATGTTTTCCCTAAGTTCTCTTAATATTATGTCAGGTATTATGTACTCCACTCTGAGATCATCAAGTATTAAAACATCATGATTCACGATACTACATTGCCCCTCCCTTGAATAAAACAGAACAATATCATAAGTCCTTAGGAGAACTTCCAGGTCGTCTTTGGATGATATCATTGCCGAGGGGCATATGTTAATTACACTTTTAATTAATTTGTAATCTTCAGCATTGTCTGTGACGATAATTCTATTGATGACCTTTTCCGTGTTTATTTTTATTTTAAGCGATTTCCTTATCAGATCTCTTATCATTTCAGGATTTCTGTCAGCAAATGTGCTAAAGTACTTTTTTATGGTTTCTTGTCTTTTCAGAATCTCATTCTCATCGCTTACTGGATAAAACTTTTTTAGTATCTTATATGCGTCCTCTGAGACTGCAAATGCTACTATATTATTAATTAGCTTCTCAAAAATTACCTTTGAGTTCTTGTCCATGCGTAAGAGCGGCACCCTTTGATCGACTTGCTTTTGCATGTTTATCACTCTTTAACATACTAAATGTTCTTTTCAGGTCTTTATTCATGAGATAATGATTTGATTTCATATGAAACTAGTGCTGTAAGTTGCTGATTTCTCCAATTTTATATTAAAGTGCAATATACCCCGAGGCATCTATCGCAAATGATCAAAAGGAGATATTATAAGTATTACGAGCCAAAATGACAAAATCGGTGCTTCATCCTCCTGCCACATCCACGACGGGTATGACTCTTTTCATCGTGTAGAATCGTTCCATGTTGGTCAATGTTCATATACGTCTACTAAATATTAACAGTTTCGCAAGGCAATCTTCTTCCCGACTATAGGTAATTATAGTCGAAATTCATCATCGGGAGCATCCTTCTCGTCTACATATCACTCAGGAATAGCTTCCATCTTAACTCACTACGAGCGTTCCTCCTGCATTGCTTGAGCATTAAAAGCAACCTCTTCTCTAATCTAATGAGCAAGACTTTCTTAATGACGTTCTGTAAGAGTTTAGAATTTAAATGTATGAACAAAGGACAAAATAATTAATATAAAAGATGCTATTGCATTTTTGCTAAATTATATAGGTGCGTTCCTAAGGATCTTTCTTAAATACTTTTCTCTAGATGGTAAGAAACCTTAACGATAATATTTCGCAAAGTTTATAGATGTTTCTTGCCAAAAAGTATAGGTAGTGCTGTAGTTGGGTGATGTATCCATGAATAGGTTTTTGACTAAGATTTTCGTTGTTGCCATGATTGTGATGCTAGCGCTCTCTGTAATTCCATTGCAAGTTTCAGCATCAACAGAAAACAAAGAGACAAATGCAAAGTACAAGTGGGTGTTCATGGTTTACTTGGATGCAGATAATAACTTGGAAAGTGCGGGGATATCGGACTTCAACGAGATGGAAATGGCTGGATCAACAGATGACGTAGCTATAGTAGTCATGCTTGACAGAGCACTTGGATATGACACAAGTAATGGTGACTGGACTACAACAAGGATATATCTAGTAAAGTTCGATACAGATCCCGAAAATATAAGCTCAGAACTGCTTGTAGATCTTGGCGAGAAGAACATGGGTGATCCAAATACTGTGCTTGAGTTTGTGACATATGTACATGAACATTTCCCAGCTGAACACTATGCTCTAGTCTTCTGGGATCATGGAAATGCTTGGAGACGCTCAGGACTTGGCGATGTAAATTATAGGGGAGTTTGCTGGGATGATACTGATGGATACGACTACTTGACAGAGCAGGAGCTCATACAGGCTCTTAATGACATCAAGGCAATGGGCATTCATCTAGATATCGTTGGATTTGATGTTTGTCTATTAGGACAAGCTGAAGTGGCCTATGACATAGGCACTATAGGAATTGCAGATGTACTCGTTGCCTCCCAGGACTATGAACCATGGGATGGTTGGTATTACACACCGTTCCTTCAGGCATTGACAATGAATCCAGAAATGACTGCAGAGGAACTTGCGGCAAAGATAGTTGAAGCTTATGGAGAGTTCTATACTAACATAAACCCCATAACGACTTATCCAACGCTTGCTGCGATAAATCTCAGTGTTTACATGGATCAAGTGGTTCCATTGATAGACGCTCTTGGGAGAGTGTTTACGTACTCCGTCTATTATGTCCCATCGACAGCAAATGTGATCCATGACGTATGGAGCGCCACTGACAGGATGGGCGAAGGGGAGTTCCCAGATCTGTACAACTTTTCAGAAAACGTTCTCGCTGATAATAGATGGGACTCTACATTTGATCCAAGGCCAGTAGCATCACAACTTATGTCAGCATTAGAAAACGCGACTATAAGCTACTGGCATGCACCTGGCCATCCTGGTGCTCATGGTCTAAGCATATATATACCAGCAAGCACTGACGACTACCTTAAGGAAAGGTACTGGTACCTTGAACAGACATACTTGCCATCTAGCACGTGGTGGGGATTGTTCCTCGATTACTACTTCTGGAGACTAGAACCTCCTAAGGAGAGCCTTAAGATAATCCCGGCAGCACCATCATTCTTGGACAAGTACTCACAAGGATATGCGTTTTTAGAAATACTATTCGGAGGAACGAAAATAGACCCTGACTCACTTAGTGTTAAATTAGTATACCCAGATGGCACCACGGTGCCTTTAGATACTGAGAAGCTTTCACCAGGAATATACGTAGTGACAATACCAATAATAGAAAATGATACTACTGTGATGCTGCTGGTTGATGTGTCATATTGGTTCCTAGAGGACACAACTTCTGCAGCAATTAAGATTACGGACATTAAGTCCCAGATAACAGATGCAAAGCTATTGATAGAGTCATCACTGGACGAGGTTTCGCAGAAGGTTAACAGAATAGAAGACGTAACATATGAAATATCAGGTGCAGTAATCGCTATTCGTACGGCAGTTGGAACAATACTTACAACACTAGACGAATTGAATGCTAAGATAACGAAGATAGAAGGAGATGTCGTGACGATAAACACTAGCATAGGGACACTTAAGGCATCACTAAGCGATCTTGATGCAAAGATAACAACTGTTGGAGACAATCTCGTAGAAATAGAGACATCTCTTGGAACAATCAAAGGGACAATAGAGAGTATTGATGGAAACGTTGTGACTATAAAGACTGATCTTGGAACAGTTAAGACAACTGTTGACAAGATAGATGACAAAGCTGGAGTCCTAGAGAACAAAGTATCTACTCTAGATGAAAAAGTTGATGCCGTTGATAATAAAGTATCGACAATACAAGGATCACTTGTATGGTACTACGTAATAACAGTGCTAGTAATAATAGCAATAATACTAGAGATAGCACTCCTCACACGTAAGAAGTAACCTTTTGCCCTACTTTTTATTTATTTTATTTGTTTATTAACATGTCCACAGTACTTTTTATTAGGTTGAACATTTTCTCTAAGATGGCATGAGGTATTCCATCGACGGACATACTCTTTTCTCCGATGACTCCATCAATGAGGCCACTTTCGTAGAGGGCCCTTAAGTAATAATTTTCATCAAATTTTTTAAGTAGGTTCTTTGAGATCATGACAGAAATAGCACCCACTAAGGCATACGCTGCCCAGTTAGATGTTCCTCCTGTTATAATGTAATCTGCTGGAACCACACTTGATATCTTCTCACCAAGGTCTATGTGCTTTATTATTAGATCTCGTATTTTTCCCATTCCTGCCTCATTACCACCATCCCCAATTCCTATTGTAATCTGACCTTCAGACTTCCTAAAAAGTACCTCGTCTAGATTCTCAGGGAATATTTCTATGCCTCTCATAGAGTAATATTTTCCATCCATAGCCCTTCCAGGAACCTCTATCGACACTATTACTTTGTTCCTTTTTGTTATATCAATCGTATATCTTGTAGTCTTTTCCCAAAGTGATTTCAGTGCATTAAATACACTTTTTTCGGAGACTATCTTTACATTTATTCCAAGATCCTCAAGTGCTAAAGCAAGACATAAAGCGCCAAGAGGGCCATCTGTTTCCCCTATACCTTTTGGTGGTATGGGAAACCCAACCAGTATTGTGACATCATCAGAGAACTCAAGCAACTTCCTCGCGGGTTCAGTGAGGGAAACTCTTTTAGATAAATATGCCTCACTGAAGACTTTTCCTATACCTCTTTGTCCAAGGTCAATATTTGCAATTTGAAGAAGAGCCTCAACTTCCTGCATTACAATCACCATGACCCTAGATACATGTTGAAATAATAGTAAACTTGTTTATGGTAAAAATCCACAATAATTTTATTTAGTTATTTGCCTCAAATTAAGAATTAAGACTTAGTAATGTCTTCCAAGATATTAAAGCAGGGTATTAGGTGAAGCATGATGAGAGTTGCTAAAATAGTGTATTTTGATAAACCTGGAAAAGAAAACACTGATACTACACTTAAGCTTGCTAAAGAAAGGGCTGAAGAACTTGGCATCAAGGACGTGATTATTGCATCTACAACGGGTTATACCGCAAGGAAAGCCCTTGAGGTTTTTAGTCCAAGAGATTATAATTTAGTAGTAGTTACTCATTGTCATGGCTTCCGAGAGCCAAATAGGAACGAATTTCCAGAGGATCTGAGGGAAGAACTTATCAATAAAGGAGTTAAAGTTCTCACGACAACTCATGCCCTTTCGGGGTCTGTAGAAAGAGCCATTAGAAAACAGCTCGGGACATGGATGCCCGTTGAGATAATAGCAAATACTTTGAGAATATTTGGAGAGGGTATGAAAGTAGTTGTAGAAATAGTACTGATGGCAGCAGATGCTGGTCTTATTAGAACAGATACAGATGTGCTTGCAATTGCAGGAACGGAGAGAGGTGCAGATACTGCGGTTGTCCTAAGGCCTGAATACACGTTTAAGTTCTTTGATCTTGAGATAAAGGAGATAATATGTATGCCAAGGAGTAAAAGATAAAGAAAATTTAAATTACATGTCAGGATTAATATTTTGAGAGGTTCACAAGACAATCAAAGATGTTCATGTCTGGCCTGGTCTAATGATATTACAGCATTCCTGGGTAATTGGACTTGTGTTGACAAAGTCGATCCAAGCACTCTATAAGGGTGAATCTCCACATGAGGATAACCCTAACGGGAGTAAGACTACTCTCCTTAGCTCACTCCCCGCTCTTCAGGCTGGGGAGGAGGTCAGTTAAGGGCTTGGAGGGATTTGAATGATCACAAAAAACGCTAGTAAGGAGGTTACATATACTGATAAAGAACTTGTGAGAGAACACATAAGCATTTCAGCACTCATAGTGGCAGTAATATATGGTGCACTAGTAAATTTCTTGGCATATGGTCTGATAAATCCGCTCTTTGTTAGCAATATAGAAAACATAAAGATTGGCGGGAGGGCAATATTAGCAATAATAGTTGGTACAGGATTATTCTCAGTCAGACTTGGGTTTATATATGCTGGGATTCTTCTTCTTGTAGTATCAGCATTGATGTTGATATTCCATGTACCGGGATCTCATTATTTGAGCGCACTGACTGCAGCATACTTGCTACTGCTTGCGATTATCGGACCATCACTAATGATGCTTATAGTATTTGTGGTATCATTACTCCTTACGCTGAAAGCATGGGATCATATAGAGCTTGTAAACATAGTCAAGAAAACTTTGAAAGAAGTACGTAAGGAATAAAGACTTAAATATTTAGTTCTATATTTCTTTTAATTCTTTAATCTTTATGCAATAACTTCATGATATATGAGAATACTTCTGAAAACACATCTTCTATAGATTTTTCAGCATTTATTATTATAAATCCTTTAGATTTGGCAATTTCCAAGTATCTCTCTCTAATAATTTCTTGAAGTTTCAATTCTTCATAGATCTCTGCACAGCCTTCTCTGAGTTTTCTGACTCGGGATAGTCCTATTTCTGGTAATACGTCTAGAAGAAAAACAAGATCTGGCTTAAGTATGAATGGTCTATGTATGCTTTCAATGTAAGACATCATGTCCTTGCCAAGCAATGCTCCCTGATAGGCTAATGATGAGTAATAATATCTGTCGCATATTACAATGTATCCTTTTTTTAGATATTCTCTTATGATCTTTACATGATTATATCGGTCCAGAGCAAAAAGAAGGACAGCTTCTATGGGATCCATACCACTTTTTAGCTTTCTTCTTAGGATTTTGCCATATTCCATATTTGTTGGCTCACTAGTAAAAAAGACATTAAATCCCAAGGATTTAAGCTTCTTCTCTAGCATTCTACATACTGTTGTCTTCCCAGAACCATCTATTCCCTCAAACACAATGAAAAGACCTTTAGACATCGTAAACCCTCAACCTAAAATGCAGTGATCATAGGTCTTTCTTATCGTATTCTACTATTAAATGACTAGCAGGCTTTGAGGCAAGATACCCTATTATGTTCACGATATCCTCCTTTAGCCTCATAACGTTCTGTGGTGTTATAGAATAATGATGTCCTTCCAAGAGGTACGACCTAAGAGTATCTAGATCGACTTTACTATCAAAGAGTTCTGGTTCCTTAACTTCTATTGCTATTCCCATATTGTATCCGTTGAAGTAAGCCTCAAAGGACTCCTTGTCTACACCACTTTCGTGACCTATGCGACTCCAAAGTCTTTCGGGATGATCCCTTATTATGCTACCGACTGTGAAATAGCCAACATATGCTCTAACAGGTCTAGGGACATAAACATATACTATGTCTCCAGGCTTTAAATCCCTTGGTATACTTTTTCTAAGTTCCCATCTTTTTTCGCCACTAAATATCATATCAGCGAACTCCTTGTATATCGACATTGCCCATACAACAGGTTTTGTTCTTTCCCAAGATTTTGCAGGCCTAAAGGTCACCGCTAGGAGAGGCTCCTCATGACCGACATAAAGGATGTCCTTTTCGATGTTCATGAAGAACCAATACTCTCCCTCTGGGATCGTTTCAAGATGCTTTATGACTTGTTTTTTCACGTATTCTCCAACAAAATCTAATATGTGAGCTTCAAGTCTGTAAAATGGGAAACCTTTAACTTCTTCAAGTATTTCCTTTTTGCTAAGCTTTTTTACGTTTTTAAGAACAGCGCAAACTAATGTGTATTCCCCATCTGTGAATAGTATGTTTTTACCCCTTCCATATGGTATCTCTATTGCTCTTGCACCCTTTAAGAAGTCTCTTATACTTTCGTATATTTTCGTCACTGGTGGGTTTTTCCTTTTTATAAGTCTCTTGATTACTCTCTGCCTTGCATGATGCGTTAGTATGATGCGCATACAAAGACCTAAAATCAGTATCTACTATATATATTCAAGGTCATCTTAAGGGAAAGGTGAGGATTTTGCCATTGGAATTTAAGGTAATCGTTGAGTCTCCATGGGAAAGTTCAGAGCTTTATAAGAGAGCACTTAATGCAATACTCGATGCTCTAAGTGACGTTATGGGGTCTGAAGCCGGAGCTGACGAACTTATGATAAAGGTAGAAAAAGAGAACGAGTGTAGGACTTTTGGAGTGTACAATAACCTAAGTGGAGAAATAATAGGGTACATTGAGGTTTACGGGAAAGAAGACGAAAAGAGAGCTGAAATAAGAGTAATAATAAGTGTGTAGTGCGGTGATATTATTGAATACTACACACTGGCTTCTAGTGTTTTTATTTTCCCTTACGCCGACCATAGAAGGAAGATATGCCATAGCGTATGGCATAGGGGTCGGCCTAAATCCATTTTTCGTGTTCATTCTTGCTTCTGTGACAATTATTATGCTAGCATTTGCTCTGGGTTTTTTGATATCTTACATTGACATGGTCATGATGAGCCTCAAGGATTCAAGGTATAGGACGTTAAGAACCTTGTATAGAATATATGACAGATATCTCCTGAGGATCCGAAGGCGAACAAAGCCATATATAGAAAAATATGGTCTTTTGGGCCTTATAGTCTTAGTTGCAGTACCTTTGCCTGGCACGGGAGTTTGGACAGGAGCTTTGGTATCATATATCTTTGGCATAGATCGATGGAGAACGGTTCTAGGTCTTACTATTGGAGGTCTTTTCTCAAACGTGATAGTGTTCACGCTAGCATACTTCTTTAAAATCATTATATGAGGTGATGCTCCTTGAGGCTTAAAATTAAGATCGTAGATAAGAGTTGTCCGGGACCCAGATATGCCACAGAGGGAAGTGTTGGATTTGATCTAGCATCTAGAGAAACTGTAGTAGTTCCTCCTAAAGGTTACGCTTTGATCCCCCTAAATGTTATTGTTAAGGTTCCAAAAGGTTATGCATTGCTTATATTTCCTAGAAGTTCGTTGTTTATCAAGAAGAGACTTTTAGTTGCGAACTCTGTTGGTGTAATAGACGAAGACTATTGTGGACCAGATGATGAAGTGAAACTCATTGTCTTTAATCCTTTTGATGTAGAAATAACAGTAAAGAAAGGAGAATATATTGCACAGGGAATTCTTGTAAGAATAGAAAGAGCGAATCTCGTAGAAGTCGAAGATCTAGGATGTAAGAATCGTGGTGGTTTTGGTTCAACTGGGGGGCTGTCTCATGTTTAGTATTTATTCTTGGCTTGTCTTATTTGGTGTCTTGGATGAGGTCCTAGGGGGTGGTGGGGAGTACTCTCAAGACTGGTTTGGATAATTCCCACGCGAATAAGATTGTCGAGATCGTGGGGAAGCATGATAGAATTACCCTCGAAAACCCGAAAAAACTCTGGTCTCGAGACAGC
>JAGGXY010000065.1:0-11084 GCA_021162855.1 Methanobacteriota archaeon | reverse complement strand
TTTCTATTCTCTCCCATTGGATCTTTATTTTTACTGTCATTTTGGGGAGGGGGTGTTTGAGTGCCTTGCCAGGCCTGTAGAGCTTATCTATATAAGTATGACACTATAAAACCTATTTAAACTTACCATTACAGTAATAGCCTTAAATTTGCTCTTCACTGAGTTCAATGAACTCCTCAAATCTATCCCCTGGAACTATGTATTTTTTACCCTTCTCTTGGATCACCTTCACGATACCTTTTTTCGTAAGGGATTTTAAAACTTTGCTGTATTCTCTCCCAAGAAGCCTAAAGGCTTTTATCGCTTCGAGTTTTTTCACCACTACAAGGGCAGATACTAGTTTCAATTCATCATCTGTTAGTGGTCTTTCCATAAACTCCTTAGCTATATCATAGAACTCCTTTCTAAGTTGAATCTTGAATTTACCTCCTACTTCAACGATTTCAAAGGAGTGATTTTTCGAGTACTCTTCATTGAGTTCATTTATCAGTCTCTTGACGTCATCTTCGGAGAGCATAGTTATCTTTTTCAGATCCTCAATGCCAACAAAGCTTGTCGATGAGAACAGTATTGCTTCAATTACTAGCTTCTTGAACTTTATTGGATCCATCTTTATGCACCCTAAGCAACAAGTTATTTCCCTTTTTCACCAAATCAAGAATGCCATCCATGACGAGGAAAAGAATCACTATGAACGCTGACAGAACATCCATATTGAACCTGCTCATAAAGTCCCGAAATGACAATGTGTCCCCATCTAGGGAACATATCTGAGACTTCACGTTCTTCACAAGATCCTCAACTTCACTATGGATGTGATCCTCTATCTCAAATGATATAACTTCTCCTTCAGACTCTGCCGTCCTTCTAGGATGCCTTCTTGATCTCTTCAACTCTCCTCTAAGAATCCCATTTATGTTTTCTACTATTTTTAGAATATCCATCAAGTTTATTCTCTGCTTCTCTCTTCTCACTATTCTTACCATTATTTCCTCCGATGATCTCTCTTCCTGAGGACTCTCTTGAAACATTTCCTCTAATTTCACTAGGGCTTCAGACTTCTTGTAAATAATATTAGCCGCATATAAAATCATTTGAGAAGCAATGAAGAAATCTACATCTTCACTGCTCTCTACGATCTTCCTATAGGCATCGAGAAATGCCCTAAGATCTACATCCCAAGGATCAACACTTGCCATTAACACGCTCCTAAATATAGCAAGAACTATCCTTTCTTCTGTTCCTCTTGCAGTACCCTCCTCGAGAATCCTTATGTATCTATCTATTCTAGCACTTTCTTCTGGATATTTTTCTTTATATTCTTTCAGAAAAGATCTTATTCTATCGAACTCTTGGAACATCATGTACACCAGGGAACACTAATACTTCAGATGCTCCTTTCTTGCCCGGTTGTGTTATGCCTATGACCATATCAGCGTATTTCAGCACAGGCTTCCTAAGGGATATTATAATAAATTGAGAGTTTCTGGACCTCTCCTTTATCATCCTACCAACGTTCTCTGCGTTTACAGCATCCAGGAACATATCTGCCTCATCGAGGATATAGAAAGGTGATGGTTGGACTTCTTGAACTGCAAGTATGAAGGACAGTGCCACAAGGCTCCTTTCTCCACCACTTAAGGCTTCAATTCTTGTTCTCTTTTTCCCTGGAGGTGCTGCAACCATTATTATACCACTTGACGTTGGATTCTTTGGATCCTCTATTATAAGGTCAACATAGCCTCCACCTGATAGTTCAGAATATATCCTCTTTAGATTTCTCCTTATGTTCCCAAACACTTTCAAGAACTTCTCCTTCTTCCTCTTCTCTAGATCCTTTATAAGAGCTATGATCTCACTCCTCTCCTCCTCTAGTGTCTTGAGCTGCTTCTCACGCTCATCATATCTGAGCTTTTCTCTTTCATATTCTTCTATGGCAAGCATGTTGACGGGTTCTAAGCTTGAGAGCTTGAGCTTTAGATCCCCTATTCTCCTTTGAAGTTCATCAATTGAAAGTCCAGTATCCGCTGACTCTACTTCCTTATATTCATCAAGATCCCTCCTTAAAGCCTCAAGATGTGCTTTTATACCTTCAATATCCCTCAGTATGTCTTCTATCTCTTCTCTCAAAACATCTGCTTTATACTTAAGTCTCTCAAGTTCAGACTCCAACCTCGTTTTTTCCTCCTTTTTCGAATAATACTCTCTTTGGGCATCAGATAAACTTGATCTTGCAGCTTCAATGTTGCTCTCTAGCTGTTCTATTCTCGACTCTATTTCATTCAAGAGGTTTTCCTTGCTTCCTATAGTTCTCTCAATCTCAGGTACTTTTTTGGATATCTCCTCAATTTCTTGAATCAGTAACAGTTTTTCCCTCTCAAGCCTCTTAATTGTGGACTCTAAGGATTTCACCTCAGACTTTTCCTCCACAAGTCTACGCTCAAGGTTCCTGGATTCATTTATTAATTTCTCTCTGATCTTAGCAAGCTCTCTATACTTTTCAACGTCTATTTCCTCCCTAAGTTTTCTAATTTTCTCACTTATTTCCTCATAGGTCTTCTCTAAAGACGTTATCTGATCTGATATTCTCTCTATTTCTTCTACAATACTGCTTAAATCCTCAACCTTGATGTCTTTTAGGGTACTTTCTAGCATCTTCAGTCTTTCCTCTATGCTCTTAATCTCAATACTTATCCCTTCTTTTTTATCTCTAAGACCATAATACTGACTGCTTATTTTTCTATATTCCTCGTTAAGGGTCTTAGACCGTGTCCTATATTCTTTGAGTTGATTCTTCTTCTCCTCGATGGTAATTGCTAGACTCTCGAGCTTTGCTCGGTCGCTGACACTTGATGTCCTCCTTACATAACCTCCCGTGATGGCACCACTTACTTCTATTAAATCCCCCGAAAGTGTTACCAATCTCACTCCTCCCATGTATTTCCTAGCAGTCCTTAGATTTTCTACGAGTACTGTGTCTGTGAAAGCATACCAAACAGCTGGCTCGAATCTTTTATCATATTCTACGAGATCCTTCACAAATCCATATGATCCAGGCTCCATGGATACTAAATGAGCTTTTGCTGAGGGTTTTCCAGATCTCATTTTGTTTAATGGTAAAAACGTAGCTTTTCCTATTTTATGTCTTCTAATATATTCTATAGCCCTCTCAGCATCTTCATCTGTTTCCGTTATTATTGCATTTAGCCTAGAGCCGCCGGCAGCTATTACTGCATCAAGGTACTCTTCTGGAATCCTAATGACATCTATAACCCTGCCAAGGATCCCTGAAACTTCTCCTCTTGCTTGTGCTTCCTTAAGAGCCATGAAAACACGTTCCTCCTCGGACATCTTGCCTATGGAGGACTCAAGCCTAGAATACTCTCTTGTTAAGTTTTCCAATTCTCTCTCAGTGATCATCACTAGGGACTCTATGTTGTCCAATTCCCTTTGGATCTCAGACATTTTAGCATATATTTTAGAAATCTCAAAGCATACCCTATCAAGCTCTTGTTTTCTCTTTTCATATAGATCCAATAGTCTTCTTTTTTCCTCTTCAAGTGACTTTAATTTCCTACTTAATTCTTCATTTTTCTCTCTTTTTTCCTGAAGAATTAGCTCAAGAGTGCCCTTTCTTTCCTTTAGCTTGGTTATCTCAGATTCTAAATATGTAAGCTCTTTTTGGAGCTTTTCTAGTTCCTTCTGTTTTTCAGGATCCATGTATTTATTCATTTCAGACTCTATTGTCTGTAACTTTTCCTCAAGACCTCTTAGGCTCTTAGAAAGGGACTCCATATGCTGCGTGTGCTTATCTAGTTTTTTCCTTAGCATATTAATGTCATCCTCAAGGGCTTTGAGCTTATCCCTCAAGGATTTCTTTTTTTCTACAAGAGATTTTGCATTGGATCTAAGTTCACTAATCTCAACAATAAGTTTATTTTTCTCTTTTCTAAGGGACTCTAATCTAGAATTCATCTCTTCAAGCGTACTTGATTTCGTGATCATGCTGTCTTCTAATTTCTTTATCTCCTCTGAAAGGGATTTTAGCCTTTTGGAGATGCTATCTATTATTTCTTCGGTCTTATTTAGCTCATTAGTTCTTAGCTCTTTTTCTTTAAGTCTTTTCTTGAGCTTCTCCTCTGCAATGTCTATTCTTCTTATAAGGAGCTCCTTTTCTAGTGATCTTATGTTGTTCTTTATCTCCAGATACTTCAGTGCTTTATCTCTCTCAGCTCTGAGGTAGTCAAGTCTTCTTTTAAGCTCTTCCATGACACTTCTCGCTATGTTTATATTGTTTTCAACTTCTGAAAGCTTGACTTTAGCTTCCTCAATGCTCTCGTCAAATGACTTTATACCAGAAATCTCCGCTATTAGGTTAGCTCTTTCCCTAGGACTCATCAGTGCTACTCTGGTTATATCTCCTTGAAGGACTATATTATACATGTTCCTCTGGGTTATCCCAAGCATGGAAAGCAATGATTCGACTTCAGAAGCTGTTGCTCTTTTTCCATTTATGTAATAATAGTTGTTATAGTTGTTTTTTGGTGATTTACGGACGGTTCTTTTTATCTCTATGATCTCCGGCATGTCTGGTATTTCTCCATGAGAATTATCGAATACTACAGTAACTGAGCAGTAGTCAGCTGGTTTTCCTATCTTTCCTCCATTGAATATAAGTTCAGCAAACTTTTCTGTTCTTATAGTTTTTGGACTTTTAGTTCCAAGTACAAAAAGTAGGGCGTCTACTATGTTCGATTTCCCCGAGCCGTTAGGACCCGTTATAGCAACGAAGTTATAGTTAAGGTCTATCTCATGAACACCAGCAAATGACTTGAAGTTTTCGAGTATGATTTTCTTTATTCTCATTTATATGAGCACCTCACTGATTACTGATCTTTAAGGCAACTATCGCCCTAGCTGATTGAATGCCGTGCCTAGTAAAATAGACTGACGGTTTAATAAATTCTGATCCCGTCATGAACGTGTACTTAACATCCCCGACATATGCATAACTTAACGTATGCTCCTCTATGATAAACGTATTATGAGTCACTAATATATTACCACGCGGGTCGACAATGTACCCACTTGCAATCAAGTAGTATTCAAGGTTCCTAGCATCCTCCTTGACATCGAACATGGGATATCCCTCATAGTTCTGAAGAGAATACTCAAATGCTCTAGATATAGCACTCATATCAAGAAATGCGCCCCTCGTTATAGGCTCATATCCAAAAGGAGTTGCGTATATAGTAAGAGCTGTTTGATATAATGACAAAACCACAAGAGCCATTACCACTACTTGTGGAACCCTTTTCGCCATGATATCTTTAAGGGATTCCTTGTTAAGCGTGATCACCTCGAACACAAGATAAATTGGTATAAGTAGATCCTCAGCGCCTATGTGGGGATTCAATGGTACTAACACAAAAAGAAGAAATGCTAAGCCATGATCGCTCTTACATTCTCCTAGAAGTATGAAATATATTGCCAAGAGTACGGCAGGAAAGTATAGAAGAACTCTCACAAGGGATATGTATCCAAGAGAGTACATCTGCTTAAGTCCACCGAGAAAGTACATCGGAAACCAGAAGAGTACTTTAACAACGTTTTCTAGACCAAAAGGCAAGGCTATAACAGTTGCAGTTATAACAGTAAAGACTATTGTAAGAGCCACAAGAGGAGATACTAACCGTGTGACAGCGCTCAGACTTTCCTTAATGCTTTTTACATACTTTTGGGAGATCTCAGTAAGCCTTCTCTCAGAGTCCTTTAACCTCCTCTTTAACTCATCGCTTTTAGCAACGTTCAGATACCCCCTTACACGTCCCAACTTTTCATGTACATCCTTAAGACGGTCTACATATAAACTCACATCTCTTAATGAATATATTGAAGCAAAAACCCTTACAAGGTACATCAAAGACAAATAGAAAACAACATGTGGAGAGAACACCATTGAAAATCCTATCAGCATACCAACAATTATAGCCTTAGTAGTCTCTGGTGGCATCCTTCTCGACAGACCGTAAACTGTTAAGAATAACGTGAAAGGTATGTAGTACGCGGGATCAAATATAGAGTACAGCAGGAAGTGCGGTTCAATAGTCACAAAAGATGCCATCAGGGTTTTGTCAATTATATCTTCATATACGAGAAACCATATTATCAGTAATGTTATCACATATGATATAATGCCAACAACTCTCAACTGAAAAACGCTCATGTAGGTATAAAGCACCTTCTGCAGAGGATACAATGTCTCAAGGTTATACTTCATAAACCCCTCTAGAATCATCATGGGGGAGAATATCAAATACACTCTTATAAGAACTCCCAGAACTAATATTGCCATTAAATAACCTATGTTCTTGTTCATTAAAATCTCTGACAATGTAAACGTTCTCGTACCATTATGAAGGATTCTCATACAACGTATCCCCTTCAACACAAATGAACCTTACAGTGACTATTGTTCAATAGCTTAACTTCCGTAAAGGGCAAGTCGTGAACCTTTACCACCTCATATTAAAATCTTTTGTTAGAGAGTAAATAAAAGGATTTCTATACGTCACAGTCTTTTTGGCATCTCAATGCCAAGAAGCGAAAAAGCGTCCTTAAGAACAACAGCTGTAGCATGAACTAGAGCCAATCTTGTAAGTCTTCTATCAGTATCTTTTTCAGTAAGTACAGGGCATGCTTCGTAAAAGTTGTTAAAGGTGGATGCTGTTTCATACGAGTACTTTGCAATTATGTAGGGCCTACGTGTCAAAGCAGCCTCTTCAACTATGTCTCTAAACCTCAAGATCTGCCTTACAAGCTTTACCTCGAGGTCACCCTCTATCACAGGCCTCCTGAGGTCTTTCCAATCATCTGTAGATTTACTAAGGATACCTTTAGCTCTAACATATGAGTACATAACAAACGGTGCCGAATCACCCTCAAGAGATAGAGCCTCCTCCCATTTGAATACTATAGGCTTCTCAAGTTGCATTTTCACGATACTATACCTAACAGCACCTACGCCAACTTTCTCCGCAATAGCTCTGGCTTCATCGTCAGGAATTTCAGGTCTTCTCTCCTTTATTTCCTTATATGCTCTAGAGATTCCTTCTTCAACAATTTCATCTAAATATATGACCCTTCCTTTCCTCGTTGACATCCTACCCTCAGGAAGAGACACAAAGGAATAAAATACGATCTCTGGAACCTTTTCTCCGAGAATCTTCATCATGCATTGTACGAAAGATGCCTCAAGCCTATGATCTTCCCCTAATACGTTTATTAGCACGTCGGCCCTTTTTCCTTTGTCAATGTGATAAGCTATGTCCCTTAGTGCATAAAGTGTTGTACCATCAGATCTCGTCAGATACATACGCGTGTCCTGAAGCCCCTTAGAGATCTCAGAACATACTTCCTCTAAATCAACGTATAGTGCTCCCTCGGGATCCTTCTTTAAGATCCCTCTCTTGGAAAGCTCCCCTAAAACCCTCTTCACATCCCCATTGAACACGAACTTCGACTCCTTAACTAGGGAATCAAAAGCTATATTCAATCGCTCTAGAGATGATAGTATGTCTCTCATGATAACATCGACAATCCTTGACATCTCGTTTCTATATTCTCCCTTTTCATAAGCCCTCAATATCTCTAAAACCTCTTTTTGGAGCCTCTTTTCTTCTATCTCTGCGTTTGCTTTTTGATAGATCTTAACGTACTCATATGCATCTTCTTTTTCTGGAAAACCATACTTAAGGCATCCCCAAAGCAACGTCGCCACCTGAAAACCCATGTCATCTACGTAGTACTCCGTAGTCACATCGTATCCATATGCCTTCAAAATGCGTGCTATGGAGTCTCCTATTATGGGATTCCTAGCTCTTCCCACGTGTAATGGTCCTGTAGGGTTTGCTGAAGTATGCTCGACTAATACCCTCACTCCTTTTCTTTTAAAATTAAGAAGGCTTCCTCTTTCATTTAAGATCTTTAGTATCCATAAAAAAGAGCTCTCATAGTTCAATCTGAAGTTGAGATATGGCCCAACTGCCTCAACATTCTCGACGAAATCGCCCCAATATTCTAACGACAACTCCCTCGAGATCTCCCTTGGGTCTCTCTTTAAGCCCCTAGCTAGTTTAAAGCATGGAAGAGATAAATCTCCAAAGTCCTCTGGAGGATATGTGATGTCATATCTGGAGAGCTCAATTCCATACTTTTCCTTGATTTTCCTCATGATAATGTATCTTAGTGCCAATATGTCCATCAATGGACACCTCAATAGGAATACCTGAGGTATGCTCCTAGACCACCAAACGTTCTAAGGAACATCACTCCCTCGTCTGAGTCTGTCGATATCATTACCATTTCAGCACCCGTTTCTTCTGCAAGCTTTCCAACATATTGAACTAAATCCTCTCGTCTTTGCTCCATGGGAACTCCACATGTAGGACATGACTTCTGATCGGCAGACTCGTCTACCTCCTTTATCTCGAGTTCCTCATAGCCACATGAGGGACATCTATGTATTATTACATCCTTCCTGAGACCCTCTGATACGAGTACCTTCCCAACAATTCCGTTTCTTAAGGCTTCTAGAACCTGCTTATACCCATACACAACCTTACTTGCCGTGGATGGTTTCAAAGCAGTTGCAATGAACTCGTTTACTGTCTTTTTCTCTCTAGAAATCTTTAGCTCCTCTACAGTTTCTGATATCTTTTCTACAAGCTCTCTTAGACCATAATCATCAGCATATCCCGTATCAAGAACCCCAAGGACCTTATCCTTGAGGTTAGGATGAAGATAACCTTGCTTGACAAAGTACTCCTTTGTAGGTCCAGGGCCTCCTATAAATATGCCCTTGAGTTCTGGCTCATTAAGGAATACCTTTGCAGCTTCATCAGCAACCTTCTTAAAGAACTCATGTGCTGCTTGTTCAATAAGTCTCTCAAAACGTCTAGACGACTGTCCTCCCTGTCGATGCTTACCTGGAACCCTCGACTCAAATGTCGCTATGACGTCAAGCCTTCGTCCTCGAAGTACTCCTATTGCCGCCTCCTTTCTGTCAAGTGTTATAAGCCCATAGACTTCCTTTTCCCTCAACAACTCCTTAAGAGGTTCAATGTAGAATTTTGAATCACAGTGATATATACTGAAATTCAAAGGCTCTGGAAGCTCTATAACGTATGTCACGAAGTCCGTCTTGTTGGGCCCCACAATGACCTCTCCTGAGAACACTGCGAGACCATTAGGTGGTGCCCTCTTGTAATATTTGAGTCTTCCAATGATCGATTCAATAGCACTCATGACACCCTTTCTTACCTGTTTTGATTTTATGTTCTGAGCAACAGAATACTCCTGTCTGAGCTGATTTAGAATATCTCCGATGTCCGCATTGCCCGGAATATACAAGCTTATCAAGTTAGTACCATACCCTTGATACTTCCCAAGCTCCTCAAGCAATCTTTTGAGTTCATACCTCCTGTAATCGTCATTCATAACCATCACCAAATGCCTTTAATATCATATGTGAAATTCTCATCTAAGGTGATAACCCTATGATCGTGATCAGTCTTGGAGGATCACTGATCTCAAAAGAGAAAATAGATATGGGATATATAAAAGAAATCGTGGAGATACTAAGAGAGGCAGCTTGCAACTTCAAACTTGCAGTAGTAGTCGGTGGTGGAAGAACTGCAAGAGAATACATAAATGCTGCAAAAGGCTTCACAGATAGCTATTATATGCTCGATAGAATCGGCATTGAAGCCACTAGACTAAACGCCTTACTTCTTATAAGCGCACTTGAAGACATAGCGTATCCCGAAGTCCCAAGAAGTGTTGATGAGGCTGTTGAGTATATGAGAAACTCCAGAATCGTGGTCATGGGCGGCACAGAACCTGGGCATACTACAGACGCCGTAGCAGCCCTTTTAGCAGAGAGACTAAGAGCACAGAGGCTTATCATAGCAACAAACGTGGATGGCGTCTACGACAAAGATCCCAGGAAATACAAAGACGCAAGGAAGCTAAAAAAGCTTACATTCAGGGAGCTATTGGATATTGTCATGAGTGTCCCCCCTGAGCCAGGTGTTAATACGGTTATTGATCACCTCGCAGCACTTATAATAAATAGGTCAAAAATAAGGACAATAGTCATAAATGGTTTAAACCCTAAAGAGCTTAAGAATGCAATATATGGACTCGAAGTTGAGGGAAGTGTGATAGAATGACCATGGAAGATTTTAAAGATGAGGAAAGAAGAGGCTCAAAGGAGAGAGTTCCCCTTCATTCCCATTGTGTGGTATGTGGTAGACCTATAGAATTCGGAAAGATGTTCTGCTCAGAAGCTTGTAGAGAGTCCTACGAGAGGATGATAAAAGCTAGGAAAAGGCTACTTTACATATCATGGGCAATAATCATTGTGATGATAATAATACTTATGGTTGTCGGTAAGACCTAATAATAAAGAAAATGAAACGTTCAATAAAAGCGTTCTCATCGATATCTTTCTATGACAGTCGCAGTGACAGTGTGTTTTACACCTGGTATTGAGCTTATAGTTTCCACGAGCACCCTTCTAAGCTCCTCAGGGTTCTCTGTCTCGAATTTCGCTATGAGATCATACTGCCCTGTTATCAGCACTAACTCTTTTAACTGTGGTATCTTCATGAGTTCGCTGATTATCTTATCAAGCTTTGCAACCTCTATCTCGAAGAAGACATAGTACTCGAACTTCATCCACAACACCCGTTTATATAGATATAAACCATCTATTTCTATTTTCTTGGGAAGAAATAGTTTATATTTTTATCGGAAGATCTCTCGAGAAGAAATAAAATTCTGACCTGACACTATCGTCCATAGAACAAAAAAGAGTGATAATAGTGTGATGAGGGGTGGCCTGACAGCGTCCCGGGCTTCCCGCCGCCTCTCGGACGGCAGTACAACCCAGGGCGCTGGCGGGCTTAGCTTCCGGGTTCGGAATGAGACCGGGCGTTTCCCCGCCGCTATGGCCGTCAGACCACCCCTCATCCACGTGAAGGGATGAGGGAATAACCTAATGAGTCCTCTCAGACCACGAC
>JAGGXY010000098.1:0-3760 GCA_021162855.1 Methanobacteriota archaeon | reverse complement strand
GGATTATTAGATTCCGCGTTGTTCTTCATGTTTAAGCTAAGCGTAGTATAGAGTTTACCGTTGACAAAGACGTTAAGGACTGTGCCGTTGGGCTCGACCGCCGCCCATGACCCCACGGGATGAGCCTTCTAGGCGAGGCGGAACCAATGAAACCGTATCACGATGAAACAAAAATATACAGAGTGATACGGTTCGAGGAAACGGTCAAACTCTAAGAGAGGAATTTTCCCAGTAACCTTCTGCAGATAAGTGGTTGCCCATGTACTATATGAATAAACTACGGAAACTTTAGCAACGGGTGCGGGCTTCCTCCTCTCGCGCCTCATTATAATCAGCGCGTTATGGGGGTGACATTGGCTGAGACCACGGGAGCAGCCTTACGTGAGTGAGCATTATCCTCTCGCCCATGTGGCTACTTCGCCGTCATGAGGGTGGTTCACTTAATATTCTATTCCTCCTTCCTTCATTTAAAATATTTTCATGATTGCCGAAAATACTATTGTACTTATTCGACGAAATAGTCCGAAAAGTATATATCCTGGCCTCTCTACCAATAATATGAATCTTGAAAGTTGGTGATTGACATGGAGAGCGAAAGACTTTGGGCATACCTGGAGGAAGAAGAGGATTGGGACGAAGACTGGGAGGAAGAAGAGGAATTCTGGGAGGAAGAAGAAGAGGATTGGGAAGAGGAATGGGAAGAAGATTGGGAAGAAGAGGAAGAATAACTATTCATTGATCATGATCAAGACACATAAACAATGCGATCTCTCTTTCTTTAATGGTTTATTTTTTTAAAGGTTGAGAGAGTTATCTAATTGCGATGACACTTTCTTGGGGAGTAAAAGTCCCAAAGGAAGATGCTGAAAGAGTTCATAAAATTCTACTTAAGAGAAAAATCATAGACATCTCTTTAAGGACATTAAGAGATGAGAAGTATGTCTACTTTCCTGTTGTAGCTCCTATAGTGATTGAAAACACAGAACTAGTGAGAATGAACTTCCCAAAGAAAAACATGTTGAACCCAAAAGATAAAATCAGGCATGAGCTTCTTAAACGAGTACCTAAGGAAATAGTCGAAATAGTACCAGAGTACTGGGAAGTCATTGGTGATGCCGTTATAATTAAATTACCGGAAGACGCTGAGAAATATAAGAAAGCCATTGGAGAGTCCTTTGCAATTGCTCTTGGAAAAAAAGATGTATATTTAGATAAAGGCGTGGAAGGAGAACTCAGAAAACCACGTTTTGAGCTCATATATGGAACAGGAGGACCAACAATACATAAAGAGAATAAAGTTTTATATAAGCTTGACCCTGCAAGGATTATGTTCTCATCAGGAAACATCGATGAAAGAATACGTATGTCAAGGCTTAATATAACTGATGAGATTATAGTAGACATGTTCGCTGGTATAGGCTACTTCTCTCTTCAGATAGCTGTTCACTGTAATCCAAGATTAATATATGCAATAGAAAAGAATCCAGAAGCATTCGAGTATCTAAAAGAAAACATATTGCTCAACAACGTGAATGACACAGTAATACCGATACTAGGAGATAACAGAAACGTCTCGCCAGAAGGTATTGCAGACAGGGTTATAATGGGATATCTACATAAAACACATAAGTTTCTCAGAAGAGCTCTTGAAATACTAAAACCTGAAGGAGGAATTATTCACTATCATGACCTTGTGCATAATTACGGTGGCATTGGAGAGGCCAAAAGAAGGGCATTAAATATTCTAGAGAATGCAGGTTATAGAATGAGTGTTCTCTCCTCTAGATACGTGAAATCATATTCTCCTAATGTTTGGCATGTAGTACTCGATCTCAAGGTAGAACAAGAATAAATATTATGGTGCTCCCGCCGGGATTTGAACCCGGGTCACCGGCTCGAAAGGCCGGTATGCTAGGCCGGGCTACACCACGGGAGCTTCCGCTGGCTAATGCTTAACAAATAATCGAACTTTATAAAAATTTCTCTGAGTAAATGATTCTCAAGCGATCCCATAAAACGTTGTTGAGAATTTCAACAATTTAATTAGCTTTTACTTTAGCAAATATGGAGACCTTTTATAAACATGAAAGAGTATTGAGTAATCAAATTGCAAATGTAAGAAACGACTAGAGACTTGATTTACAGTATAATTATGAATATAAAAAGTACTTGGAAAGTTTCTTCTGCATGGTGTTCATAATGGAAGCATGGCATATACCTATAGCAATATTTCTTGGATACCTCCTTTCAAAATGGATTAACAAGGTAAAAACTATAGTTCGTATAGCAACAATAGATATAGCACTTCCAGCATATATGTTCTTTGTAGCATATTCAGGAATTAAATTAGACGATATGTATGCATTCGTTTTTGGAATTTTGGCATCAATTCTTGGGATTCTCTCAGCGGGAATTATATTCAAAGGTTCAAAGCTTAAAAAAGAGGCCATGATAATGTCCTCTCTTGGAAACTGTGTCATCTTTGGATTTCCAATAATCCTTTCACTAGGTCTTCCAGAGAAGATTGCTGTCGTGTATGTCCAAGGGCATAACCTAATAGCCCTTACCCTTATACCATTCATAGTGACAGAGAATATCAAGAACCTCTCAAGGGGATTCTATAACGCAATAAGGACTCCACTGATTATAGGTTTCCTTTTAGGACTCATTTTCAGTCCATGGGATGGTCTTAGGAATGTTTCAGGAGTTATAAAACATTATTTAAGTTATTCATTTTACATATTACTTTTGTATTTAGGCTCGAACCTCAAAAAAGGAGCATTTGATAAAAGGTTTACAATAGGGGTATTCTTGTCAAAAATCATAATTCCAACATTAATAGTGTATCCACTGGTTATCTTCTTTTCAAGAGAGATAATGATGACCACATTGGTGCTTACTGCAGCACCACCAGCAATATTAACCAATGCCATAATATCAAAATATGGTTTAAGAGAGGACATAAGTGCATTCACAACGTTAGTTCTTACACTCATTGCTATGATTCCATACTTAGCATTATCTTTTTAGACGCTACAAACCAATGCCAAGAAGGGGTTCTCCCTACGGGAGCATTCATGAGCATTCGATGACTTTTAATCCAAGTCTCTGCTTCTCGAGGACTATAATCCCATAGGGATTGGTCTTCATCAGCCCCTCATCGGCGAAAGCCTCGGAACCTCCAACCCTTTCGGGGGAATCCCCTAACGCCCCACATCCGAAGGTTCACAATGGCGATAAAATCCCTATCCTCGATAAAGTTGCACTGGGGGCATTTCATTAAACGCCACTCTTGGGGTATTAGCCAACCCCCGCATGCGGGGCAAACCCGGGAGGAATTCTTTGGGCTAACATAAATCACGGGGATTCCATGCCATTTCGCCTTGTACTCGATCATCCTTTGCAATTCACGGGCATTCCACTTTGAGAGCCTCCTGTTTAATTCTTTCGAACCGTTTAAAACCCTCTCCTTTATCCCGTTCAAGTCCTCGAGGATTATGCCCATTCGCTTCCTCATTGCTATTTCGACGATCTTATTCGAGAGCTTGTGCAAGAAATCTTTTACCCTGTTCTTCTCCCTCCTCGAGTACTTTTTCAAGAGCTTTTCGCCCAGCCTTCTATTCCATGCGGAAATCCTCTGTATCCTCTGCCTCTTCAACTCGTAGACCCTGTGGATATGGTACAGTTCTCGGGTATCAAACCTGTAAACTGTTAACCCAGCGAGGACTGTAACATTGGTCAGGTTTATGTCAATGCTCAT